>NZ_JAYQWM010000064.1:0-20052 GCF_036662595.1 Escherichia sp. Lx600-2
AAGTACCCCACCATTTTTTTAGAGTTAACTCACAATAGTATTTTAAAAGGTCAGACACTTAAAAGTATAAAAGTATAAAAGTATAAAAGTATAAAAGTATTCTGACCTTATCAATTCATAAACAGACGTAGATTATCAGCCTCGTAATGTAATATGTAACTATTTGCTTATGATTGGTACGCCTTATTTAAACAAGTAAATTTTGCCAAGGCCCCAATATCTCATCTCATTTACTGTTAACGTTTTCCCTCCGTTAGATAATCGACCCATAGCTCCACGAGAACCATTACCTCCATCAATAGCAAAGGGTATGCCATCAATTGGCGCAACTCCCGTCCAAAGAGCACTACCATCCCTAGTACTTTGGATTCCAATTATAAATCCAGTAACTGATTCAGGTAATGTATGAGAAGAATCCCCTGCCCCCTTACCATCATATATTTGAACCATTGATAATTTTTTATATGATGGCAGCGTATTAATTTTATTATCAATTTCTTTTCTGTTGTACGTTTCAGATTTAGTATAACTATCACCTTTAACGGCATAATTCCCTGCTGGGGCATAATTACCAGCAGGCTGATAGCTTCCTTTTGGCTGATACCGTGTATCCCCTTCGGCCTTCGTATAGCTTTCACCTTTAAGTGCGTAATTACCTGCGGGAGCATAGCTGCCTTTCGGTTGGTACTTGGTATCAGACTCTGATTTAGAATAGCTGTAACCTGCCGCTTGATAACTACCTTTAGGTTGATATTTACCATCGGATTCCGCCTTGGAGTAACTATCCCCTTTTAAGGCGTAATCTCCTGAGGGCTGATAACTGCCTTTTGGCTGATATCGTGTATCCCCTTCGGCCTTCGTATAGCTCTCGCCTTTAAGTGCATAGTTGCCTGCGGGGGCATAATTACCTTTGGGTTGGTAATTGGTATCAGACTCCGCTTTTGAATAGCTATAGCCCGCCGCTTGATAGCTACCTTTGGGCTGATACTTACTATCAGTTTCAGCCTTGGTATAACTATCTCCTTTTAAGGCATAATCCCCTGATGGCTGATAACTCCCCTTAGCTTGATACCGTGTATCCCCTTCGGCTTTCGTGTAGCTTTCACCTTTAAGTGCGTAGTTGCCTGCGGGGGCATAGTTACCTTTGGGTTGATAATTGGTGTCAGATTCGGCTTTAGAGTAGCTGTAACCAGCAGGCTGATAGTTGCCTAATGGCTGAAAACGCTTGTCAGACTCCGTTTTGGTATAAACATTGATATCACCGGCGCTTAAATCGGCTTTCAGTTCCTGCCATGCTGTACCTGCGACAGGTTCAGCATTGTTATTTTCAATCTTCGACTGCCACGTTTTGTTTTTATGATAAACAATCGCGCGGATTGGGTATGGCTTGCCTTCTGCTGCCCACTTAGGAAAACCAAAGCTCTGCAACTCGCCAATGGCTTGCGTGATATCGTGAAATATCCCGTTCATCTTCTCACGTTCGATATCTTTCGCGGCCGGATCAGTTTGTTGGTCACGCTCATAATCGTAACTATAGCCTTGCGTGTAAGACACTGCGCCATCGGCTTGCACATCATCAGGAATAGAAGTCCTGTCCCCTTGTGTTGCAAAGGGGATTTTAAAGATTTTTGTCATGAGTTTTAAGCTCCGAAATTACTGCTAAGGAAGTTTTTACGATGTTGACCGTGACCGAAGGCTTTTTTGGTCACGATACTGTATTTGACACCCACACCCGATGGGCGAGGCATAAGATCAAAGTTTTCAAGAAGAACCCGTAAACGTTCGTCCGGGTTGAAATTAAACACATAATACAGATAAGTCATATCAAGCGGATCAAGCACAAACACCTTGCTGTCCGCTTGCCAAAAGAACCGTTTAAGAAATTCGTTAATATTGGTGACCGTTGGGCTTTGCGTGAGGTTAAAATAGCGCATACGCACGATGAGACGTTTTTGGTCGACCGTCAGCGATAAGGTGTAATCGGCATTACGTCGAAAGTTGGCTTTAAAATTAGCGTTCTTTTTACCGAAACCAAAGCCGATTTTCGTTTTATCGCTAGGTGGGACATCAATCCCCAACGGCACATCGAGTATGCGCGCCCAAATATTTAACCCAAACTCGTTCGCAGTATCGATATTAAACACATCACGGTACCAATCACGCCAAAACTGGACGGTGGATTGTTCAAAATAGTCCGCTTTGTATTTGGCTAACGCCTTAAGGTTTGTCGCATCTTCATATTGCCAAAGGATCGCCTTTAATAAATCAGAGTGAAAATCAAATGATTGAATTTTGCTCATACCAGCACCACCTGTACCGCACTGCGTTTGAGCCTTGCCACCTCATTCATTTTGATTTCATAGTTATTTGATGACCAGGCTTTGCCATCGGTTGAAAGCTCGACACGTGTAATAAATAAACGAGGCTCAACAGCATTGATACCGGCTGATATTTCGAAAGGTGATACATCACGCCCCACCACTAAACCGCCCTCACCATCGATATCCCCATTAGCCCATGACTCAACCGCGGCGGGAATAATGGTTTGTGCATCGACGGTAGCTTTTTTCACCGCTACTCGGCAGAACAACACAATTTCTTTCGCCCTATCGAATTTAACGGGATAAATTTGGCCGCTGATAGTTTCCAATACCTCAACCTCTTCACTACCGTTAAAGTCGGCGCCAAGGGTTTTAGTACGTAGTAACGAACGTGCTATAGCCTCTTTATCGCCCCCTTCAACACACACATAAATACTGTGAGGCACTAACGTGATCCCATCAAACATCATCGGTTGGTCTGTGTAATTTTCTCGATACGACAACGAACGTACCCCTTCCAATTCATACAATGCAGAGGTAATCGCCTCCCCCACACTGACGGTGTTTTTGGCTAACGTCTGCTTACGTCGTCGCCTTGATTGTAAGTCTGATTCAGCATCTCGCCCCAACACCGCATTGCTGGGGTTATGAACGGTTTCCCAACCTAATACCGAACTGGCCACTTTATTGAGTTGACCCACACCACACTCAACCGCTCCCGTTTCAATGGCGCGCATATCCCCAGTGACTGAGCCATCTTTGCCGATAATTAAGGTTTTGGTGGTTTCGAATAAATCGCCATTCAGCGTGGCCGCTTGTGACCCCTTAGGGATAATGGTGTCGGCAATACCCGTGAATTTCACCTGTGATAAAAAGGAGTGAGTCGCATCAAAACGCTGCCCGCCCATTAAGGCCCATATTGCATCAAGGAAAATGCCACCGGCTAAATCGGGGTTAATTTGATTGGCCAACTCTGCGTTATTGCGCACAACGGCGTCCCGATTTTCGACCTCCATGGTGATCAATGCGCCTTGCGGGGTTTCGGGGTTAACATCCAGTTGCTGGCCAAAGACATTTTTAAATTCGTTTTCAACGTCATCACGTAAGGTACTGGTATCTGGCACAATCACACCTTGTGATGTGAGATATTGATAATCAGCCATTGAGCGTTATCTCCCCATAAATGGTTTGGATCACCGCGGTATAGTTCAGCGAGTTATCTGCGATTAATGCCGAAAATGACACCACTGATATCACATCATCCAGCTCACGCAGCCGGTCACGAAACGCCGCTTCAAATAACGGAATGTCCGCCTGTCGCCCAAAGGTGGTTTTCCAGTAAGGAATCCCCATATCGAGCTTATGCAACATTTCACCACGGAGTGCTTTGACGTAATGCTCACAACGGTTTTTAGATGCCCGTTCACCACTCACAATCGACAAGTTTCCGTTATTGCCAAGATGGATGTCGTTATTGCTGTTGACATTAAATGTTTTCATACGGGGACTCCTGAATTGCTATTACCACTTTGAATACCGCTGTGTTTATGTGTTGAGCCGATATCTTTACCGTTATGTTTCATCGTGCCCCCGTTTGAATCGCTGTTACCGTTTACAGCCTGATTACCATTCACCGTGACATTGCCGTTAAACGTGGTTTCGGGCACATTGACCTCAAGAACGGGTGAATCTAAAACTGCTTTACCCTCATGCAGCGATAAACACACAGAACCATCCATCGACTGGATCACCAACGCATCGGCGTTTTTTCCATCAATTAGCCAACCTTTGAGCGTATCAGGAAAAAACATCGCATCACTGAAGGTATGTAAACGAGCCGTATTGGGTTCATCCTCTAAGCCGCCACGCTGAAAGATCAAACTAATGTCACGGTCATTGGCTTTGAGCCAACCAAAGTCTCCTGGTTTAATTGGCATACGGATAAAAAAGCCCCCGCCCCCAAAACGAAAAACGGGAATATTCGCTACCGCCGCACGCCCGACTTTTTGCCCTAGTGTCGACACCATCATGACGAGTGGCTTAATAACCGCGCGGTTAGTTTTATCGTCATAACTCACCACCGTCGCGGGGAGCATGTCGTCAATATTCATCAATAGGCTACGAAACGCAGCCATAAACTGCCCTGCCAAGCTGCCTTCGCTAGCAATATCATTATTGGGTTGGTTCATGGTTTACACTCGTTTGCAGGTCGCTTGGTAAAAGAAGGGATCGTCGTGAGAGGCAATGTCGAACTTAAGTTGCTCAATAATATAATCGCCATTCAAGGCGGGATTAAACTGACTTTCAAGGCGTAACATGCCGCCCAATGACGACTCGCTATCAATTAAATAAGTGACATCGACGCCTTTTTCCGTGGCTTTCGGTATCCCTACCATGCCCGATTTTTGGTTAAGAATACGCAAGCGGCCACTTAACGCTTTATCCCGGTCTTTCACATACAGCATGTCATCGTCAATAAACGCTTTCACATTGCCCGCATCTTGCAGCCGTTCCACTTGTTTGAGTGCCGGCCCACAAAAATACCAATTGGCAATATTTTTATCGGTGGCTTGAAAGTCCAATTTAACCCCGCAATCCTGCGCGATATTTTTGGCTAGCTCGCTCATTTTGCTTATGGCACTACCGGACGAAGAAACAATGTCACGCGCGTTTGTATTGTTGGTTTTTGCTTTTAAGGTCAGCGTTACATCGGGCGGTGAGGCGATTTCTGCGCTAACAATATCCCCGACATAAATGCGAAATACCCCCGCACTGGTACGTCCCGCTTCGACAATTAAACGGTGCGGTTGCTTGGCTTGGGTATAAGGGCTGGTTTCGGTCAGCAACATATTGCGTGTTGCGGCATTGAGCCCATCGATATTGACCGTGCATTCATTCTGCAGGGGATTGGCATATTTAGTGCCACTAGCTCGAATTCGCAGCCCCTCATACCACTGCAGCCGACCATTAGCTTCAATGCCTAATCGTATGCGGCGTAAATCAATCATCATCCCCCCACCAAACAAGACTGTGCGATTGGCCAAACTGCGCCCACCATGGCAGCTCATCATTCTCAGTGATAAAGGCAAAATTACCGTTGCCCGATAAATAGCGGTAGGGGATCAGCGGTTGATTGGGCATCACACGAATGCCTTGCAGTAAAACCACATCATTGCGTTTGATATCGCAGCACATTGTTGTTCGTGCCACTTTAATCGTTAGCTCCCACTCATCACCGCCAAGGCTCACGCGCAAGCGTTGATTAGGTACGGTATTTAAAGGGATCTCTTTCATGGGTCACCACCCTAACGTCAATTCACCGTCAGCAATTTTGGTTGCTGCCGATTTTTTCTTTTTGTCCGGCACCGTGGACGTTTGCACTTTCCCGCGATTCACCGTGCTCGATTGCTCTTTTTTTGCCACCTTACGGGGCGGCAGGTTGCCATATTCTGGCTCAACCGTTCGCCACTCACTAAAGTGCAGTGACAATTTAATCGCATCCGCCATTTCAGGAATTTCATCATGATAGAGATTCACCAGCAGCATGGGTTGGTAGGTTTTCACCCGCGTTTGAATACCCACTAACTGGTGTTTATCATAAGTTTGCTGCAGGATTTCAAAGGCACTTTTCATTTCGCCGGCTAAAATTAAATCCATACCAATTTCAACCGGCAGAACCACAACATGGTCACTGCGTGTTTCCCCCGACTCAACGGTAAACTGTGTCGCTTTGTGTTCGTCACGCACGTTGATTTGAATTGGATTGGCCGTTTCAAATAACGTCGAAAAGTTATCGACATTGAAGATTTTCACCTCGGTGATCATTTGCTTACCCCCGAACTGGTTTGATGGGCTAAATCTTGTAGCTGGGATTGCAACGCATCTTTCGTGCCACTCGCCATGCCTTGCGCATCCGTCGCTTGGGTTTCCACTTTGATTTCACCAATCGACAAGTTAGTTTCATTGGTAGTATTGGATTGATTACTAATAGCTTGGCTCGTCATCGGGTTGATTGGATTGTTCGACATGCCGTTAATTTGTTGGCTCAGCCCTTTTACTAACAACGCAGTATCTTCTTCAGATAACTGAGGCTGTTCGGGAATTTGGTGCTCTATCGTACCGTCGGCCGTAACTTTGCGTTCAACCGTTTGAGTCACTTGTGCATCCTCAAAACCAAACCACCCTTTGACCGTGCTCCAACCATTTTTAATCGCATCCAATCCGTCATTAATCCAGCCTAAATACTGTTTGATTTGCGCCCATAACCACTTAAAAATGCCTACAACGGCATCAGAAACCACCGTAAAGACACCTTCAAATTGCTTGCCCCAATCTGCTAAATCCTGAATAAAGCCCGTGAGCCATGCCCATAACTGCTTGCCGCCATCAGCAATAAAGTTAAAGGCAGCCACCGCCACATCGGCGACGACTTGAGACAAAGCCAGGACAAAATCGAAAAAGGCTTTAAACGCTTCCCACACCGCAATAATGACCGCTTTAAGTTCGGGGTATTCATCCAAAATACGCCCTATCATCGAATCATTGCCGTCAATAAAGTTCATGATATCGTCATAAACTAAGGCAAACGCCGCAGCCAGTAAGGCAATAACCGCGATGATCGCCAAAATGGGCCATGTTGCTGCCAAGGTCGCTGCCGCAGCTGATAACATGGCAGGCACATAAAACACCGCAATAGCCGAACCTATTGCAATAAAGAACCCCACAATGAGCGACTTGTTTTCTTTGCAAAAGCTCACAAAGCGGTTAACCCACTCTAGCCCTTTGGTTAAAATCGGGATCACCATTTCTAAGAAGCTGTTTTTCAGTAAGCCTGATGATTGCTTAAAGCCTTGCATGGCTTTGTTGAATTTGATGGATTGTTCAATACTCTCTTTGTTGATGCCTGAGTATTCTTTTTGAATCCCCATCATGCGCTCGAGCTCTTTGCGGCCTTTCATCATCAACTCGACGGTTTTATCATCCGTCACGCCTAGTCCCACAAGTGTTGCCTTGGCTTTATCAAACTTCATACCCTGCACTTTATCTGCAGTCTGAAGCACTTTTTCCATGGTATTTTTCGCAAAACCAAACGATTTGGCCATCGCAGATAAATCCGCTTGCGCCGCATCACGCGTACCGCCCAGTTCAGCCATTGAACCCGCGAAAGCGTCCACATCAGCAGTCGCCACATTGATTTTTTTACCCAACTTATCGAGGGTTTCAATATCCGCCGAACGTGAAATCGATTCCCCCACCAAGGCAGTTGCCCCCATCAATAAGCCAACCGCTCCCAATGCCTTTTTGGCAAACGACATGACCGTATTACCAGCTTGCTGATATTTGGTTTCGGTATTCTCAAGGGCTTTTTGCACGGATTGCTGTGCTTTAATTTCACTGGTCGCCGCTTCAATTCCCTTCACTTTCATGGTGTCCACAAGGCGAATTAATTCATTGTAATTACCTTGCAGTGCCTGAATAATGGCGTTGGACAGTTGCTTTGCGGTGATACCTTGGTGTTCGGCTAACGTGAGGTCGGTGACACCTTGATTAAGTTGAATAACATTTTGCTTTAGTGCCTGGTAGTTTGCATCGAGCTCGCCCAAAACGCCCTGAGTGGATTGCATGCCTGCGTTAGATATTGACCGCTGCGCCTCAAGGTTGGCCATCGAATCTGTTACTGTCTCTAATTGTGTTTTAACCGAGCCAGTTTGGGCAATAACCTCATCTGCATTAGTAACGAAATCAATCGAATGTTCAACCGATAAGCCTTGCACTGATTGGCGTAAGTCTGCCATCACACGTTCAATTTCTGCGGCGCCATCGGCAGTAGTGGTCGGGATTTTTTGCAGCTCGTTAATATACTCACTGACCGAGCCTTTTACCTGTTCTAATGCGGTTTTTTGGTCACCCACCGATAACGAGCCGAGGTCATTTTTTAATTGGGTGATATCAGATTGCAGTGATTGCCCCCAATCCCCTAGCGCATCCCCCGCGGAGGCCAAAGCAGCGTCTGTATTTTGCCGTTGCTCATCCAATGCGCTTAATGATGAGCTCACCGCATCTAACCGAGCCACGATTTGATTTGTCTCAGCACTGACCTCGCTGGCATTGGTGGTGAACTGAATAGCATGTTCGGTCGACAGGCCCTGCAGTGATTGCCAAAGCTCTGTCATTACACTCCCGATGGTCAGTGAACTTTGCTGCGCCGCCTGTTGGGTTTGTTTCATGCCATCGATAATGTCATCGGTCGAACGTTGCACCTTTTTAAATGCCCCATCCGCTTGCCTTGTATCAAACTCAAAGACCTGCACAAAGGTATCCATTAATGACATTAGCGATCCTTTGAAGCCGCAAGGGCTTCGTTATAACGGTTAGTAATGGCAATTTCCCATAGGTCCATTGCTTCTTCTAAATCTATTGAGGTTTTGAGTTCGGTGAAGGTGGCGAGGCGTTCGCTGACGATGACGGCAAAGAACCCATCAGCGTTTTTATAATCGACGGGAGTGAACCGCTTACCTTGCTGAGCAGGAAGTGGAGGAAACCTTGGCTCCCGTCGTTGCCGAAAAAACTGGTGTTATATTTCAACATTTCCAACTCTAAGCGGATCAACGATTCGCCATCAGGCACATGGTTATCAATAAGTGTTTGTGTTTTAAGGGGGATTTCTTCACCGTCGATAGTGACACACACATAGGCCATCATTTTGAGCATGGCCTCTTTGCTGACCTCATAGTCACCAATTTTGGGGGCGTTAGATAACGGGTATTTGGCTAGGATTTCACGCCCGACTGTTGCGGGTAGGCGACTAATAATGAATAGTTTTTCAACGCCATCAACGTCTTTGATAGCGACTTCTTTAGGTTTAATCAACATGGTAAACACCGATAAAAAAGGCGGGAACCCCGCCATAAATTGAAATGAATTAACGAATGCGCGTACTGTCGAAATCCTGAAACACAAAGGTATAGGCTTTGGATTTCAAACGTCCCGCAGAGGCCGCAGAGTTGCCACGGCTGCCATTGGTAATTTTGCCGTTACGCGCCGTGACCGTTGAACCATCACCGTAAGAGGCGACAAAGGTAATGATATCCCCTGCGTGTCGACGCCCTTTTTTCGCGGTATTCGCCTCGAGCAAAATAGACAAGTTTTGGTCTTCTTCGCTACCGGCTAATACGTTGATCGTGACGGTTTGTGGTGTTGGTGTGGACCAGCTCACCAAGTTACCGTTAATGTCCATCCCCGTTTGTGCAATATCGACAGCCGGTAAATCCAGCGGGTCAGCATCGTCAGCAAAGGCGGTAATTAAAATCCCAGTGGGAAAGGTTTTGCTGGCTTGAATGGTAAAACTCAAGCCAGTTGCAGATACATCATGCATGTTCTACTCCTAGACTAAATTATGAGAGCCTTCGACTTTGCGAACCCAATCGCCTTTGCCGTAAATCAGCACGTATTTCATGACATACTCAGGTAAGTCACTTTCACCGGTATTTTCAACAATCTGCGCGTTATACCAATAGCCTTTATCCTGTACGTCATACCAAGCAAGGTCATCGCCAGACGCATCCGCAATAGCAAGCTTTTGCACGTCACTCAGCGTTTTACCGGCTAAAATCGTGCCGTTATTAATCGCTTTGGTGACCGCACCGGCAATCACCATTAACGCGCGTGCCTCACCGTCCTTATTCGCTGGAACGCCCCGTGTGGCCAATAACACGTTAAACCATTGCTGAGCAATATAGGCTTTTAACCATTGCTCATTGGCATGCACACTCATATCCAGTGGATTAGACGAACCACCGCACAAGAAGCCCCGTTGATAGAAACGAATTTGAGAGCCTGCAATCGCGGTTTCACCGTAATAGTTCACGCGCAGCTTATCGAATCGGTCAGCCGCTTTGTCTGTGGTCACTTGCGCAGGGAACGTAACGCCTAATTGACGGAACATGTAGTTTGTCGTGGCATTCGTGCGGTCATAATCCGTCGCCGCCATAACGGCCATGGGTAAGGTTTGAATAAAATAGTTAGTATCCGTTTTGAGGTTTAACCCCACAGAAGCGGTTCCCATCAATGCTGCGCTAAAATCTTCAACCTGCTTTTCGCTCACGCTAATATGCAATTGGTATTTGACGTTTTCACCGGAAACATACTGCGCCAATGGCACGGCTTGCTCTAACGTCAATTCATCCAAGAATGTCGCACTACCAAATGAATCGGAAACCTGCTCTGCTACCATAAACGCTTCAAGTGGTGTTTGTGCAGGGTTACCTTCAGACGCAGTACCGGAAGACAGCCCCATGGCATTCGCCAGCACCGAATATTCAACACTAATGGATGCGCGCTCTTGCACACCGCCACTCAGCTCAAAGGCGCTATCGAGTGAATTAAATGTCAAATAGCTACTGGAGAATTGCGGCTCGCTCTCGGCGTTAAGTTTCGCTTGAATGGTGGACGCAATATCCGCATAGGATTTCGCTTCCGACAAATCAATGTCTTTGTAGCTTTTGGTGACAGTACCAATCGTGACCGAAAGCGTTCCATCCGCAATGATTTTTAAATCCGCTAATGCGGCGGCTTTTGTCCCAAATAGCGTAGGCGCTCGCCCCACAGGCTCATAAGAAGCAATTTGTAGCTCTTTCGGCTTGCTAACGGGTGCGGGGCTAACATAGCTAAAGTATTGTCGTGCAAAGTTAGCTTCGGGAGAATCAACACCTAACAAGTCATCGACCTGACCACTGGCGAACTCTAAAACTTTACCTGCGGGTATTTTGGGGTTAGTGGAAAATAATCGACCGGTTAATTTACGCATCGGAACTGCTGACGCGCCAATGACCGCCGATGCGATATCAACGTATCGAGTTTGTTTAATTGGCATAGTAAAAACCTTATATGCGGTGAATATCAGGATACAACGCGCGGATAGCGGCAGTATCAGGGAGAAGAGCGCGTTTAAACGTCACATTAAAATCAAATGAGGGGTTTTGTTCGTAGTCGCCATGATCATTCAAAAAGTAAGGACGGCGAATGCCAGTTGCACGTTGAACACCAATATTCTGCTTTCGCAACGCGGTAACAAAAGGCAGTGAATTGACGATCATTCTGACAATCGCGGTAATATCACCCGCAGTGTAATTGCCTAAATCGGTAATTAACGCCTGAACTTGGTACGTTTTTTCCGATAACTGGTTTTCTTGGTGATTGGCATTGTTGCCTTGGACATTGTAATGGCGACCTTGCCACCCGTGGCCATTTTCATTAATCGGGAAAAACATCACCATATTATCTTCACGACCTTGCTTGGTGGATTGAAAACCCGCTTTCACAGGGATATCAATACCGACTTCTGTTAGCTGCCGTAATAGCTGTTTGCGGATCGAAATATCAACGTCATTATCCGTCATAGGCCCCTACCTCGATGCAAATCACTGATTTCCAACCGTCCTGCTCATACCAATCCGCGTCCCCCATCACATCGTATTTTTTACCATTAAAAACAAGGTAATCGGGAGACGTACCGCGCTGAATGCCTTTGATATCATGGGAGGTATAAAAACGACGATAAACTGAACTTGAATCAAACCCCATACTTTGGGCATCTTGAGTATCGACGGCTTGCCAACTGCCCCGAATATCCACCGGCTCATGATATTGGTTTTGGTCATGCCCTCGCTCATCGGGCGTTCGGCCTTTAAAACGAAACCACTGGGCTGTTTGCTGAGGAATATAGCGAGAAGCAATACGATGCAAATTACCGAACATTATTTATCCTCCACGACAAAATTGACGGTCTGTAACATCTGCCCTGTGTCGACTAAGGGTTTATCGGTGGATTTCCCTTTGCTGTGACGTCTCGCTCTGGCCTTTATCGTTGAATCATCCAAAGCAGGTGTGGTTACCGCTTTAATGGCCAGTTTCACATCCCCAGCCGCTTTTGCGCCGACTTGGGTTAGCCCATCGGTAACGGAAATATTGCCAGCGGCCGCCGCTTTGGCCACACGGAAAATTAACTGGCCATACTCTACTTTTTTATCGCTCATCGTTGGGCGAAAAAACGAACGGGGAGGAATGCCACCAGCGGGGTAACCTAATTCATGAATGGCGGCAATATAAGCAATTGGTGTGCCATCAGGGTATTTCGAGTGTTCAAAGAAACCCACTTTCAATTGTTTCTTGGCTAACTCATCATAGACTTTTTTCAACTGAGCTAATTTCGTCATTAACGTAACCGCCCCCCTCGCGTGAACCTGCCACCCACACCGCGAAAGGCGGAACGTTCACCGGCTCCACCAATATATTGCGGTACGCTACAACGCTTAATGAGTGCTAAGAACTGTTGGCCATACGTGGTCATTTTGAACCAGTGTGACCAATCAGAACCCGCAGGGGGCGCAGAGAATGACACGCTGACTTTATCGATAGTCACACTAGTCACAACACCGGTTGGGGATTCATCGTCCGCAATCCACTTTCGCAGTGATAGCATATGAGCAACAACCAACATCCACAGTTCGTTAGTGCAAACGCCGCGACAAGGCGAAAAATAGTTCAGGGCAGATTGAGCAATAATATAAATGTCATCATCACTCACACCATTAAATGATGGATAGAGCACACGAAATGACGTTAGGGGAAATGTGCTCGCCTCCATCATTATTTACCCTTTTTGTTATTTTTCGGAACTTCCTGTTTAGCCGCTTCCAAAGATTCCACGGTATCTGGTGCTGATTTATCGCTAGCCTCCATATTGGTAGCCACTTTTTCAGGATCTTCTTTGCGGTTTTCAACACTGATAAACCCGTTTTCTTTGTGTAACTGAAAAACGTGGTTATCTTTAAGCTGGGCGTATTGTTCGTCGCTGATTTCCGTAACGCGCCCACGCGGGGTATACATATGCTTGGTCATGATATTGGCTTGACCCGCAATAAACACTTTACCATCCGTGACCGAATAGTTTTGGTCATTGGATAGCGTGCAATAGACGTAGAGAGACATGGTTTGCTCCAAAAAAAAGCCCTCATTTGAGGGCGTAAAAAAGGAAGTGCTCAGGTTAGATGCCAGTGAGACGGGTAATGGCCCAAGGTCGGGTAACAAAGACACCCGCGGTTGCGTTGGTCGCATCCTCTAAATACCCTTTGATTTGCGCTTGTGAGCCTAGTAATTGGTACTTAACGGGCACCACTTGTAGAATGGTTGCACTGGTTGCGGTTGAACCATCATCGATGGTATCCGCGAACATATACGCCACATCCGCACCACCATTCGCCCCGACAAATTCAGGTGAGAACACAAAGCGCAGGTTTGGATAGTTCTCTTTCGCCCATTGATACACCGTTTCACCACGCGCCACAGGGTTAGCGACATTTAGCGTTGAACGGTAGCCCAGCGGTAACGTCAATGTGATCGCGATATCGTCTTTGATAATCCCGCCTGAACTCATTTCAATGCGCGAGAACATATCGGTAATATCTTGGGTGATATCGGCAAACGTGCCGCCCTTCCATTTTTTCGATGCGGTTTCATAAGCCGGTAGATTCGGCTCATTCATCAAGCCAAATACACGGGTTTCAGGGCTATTAAACCCATAGTAACCAATCCGCTCACGTCCTTGTTCTAAAGATTCAGTCGCTGAATTACGTTTTTCCGCAGCGGCTTCAAACCCAGCTGCAGATTGGCGCGCTTCCTCTAACTTGCCGACTTGAAAACCTTGTTCAAAACGCACGATACCGCGGCGTTCTTGGTCTTGAATGTAAGACGCTAACGGCACATTGGTATGATCACCGTAAAGTTCAGCCTTACCGGTTGGTGTTGCCACGTTCAGAATGATTTCCTCATCGTGCCATTCACCCGCATTCAATACACCGGTGATTTCATCCAACACACGAACACGAGTTGCGGTGCGAATGAGACCAGGAAGAACGTGTTGCAACATTTCACGCTGAATTAACCCACCTTGCATGGCTGAGCCCGTGATCGCGGAGTCCATCGATGCCAAACCACCAAAACCAATTTGCTCAAGTTCGCGATACGTCCACTGTTGGTTAGGTTGGATATTAAGTTGACCATGCTTGCGAATATCGCGGCCGGACATATAAAACTTTTGCTTGCTAACTGGCATTATTCACCTTCCTTTACTGCCGCTGGGTATGGGATTTCCGTTAAGCGAATAACGCTCAAATGGGCTGATTCGCTGGATTCAACGTGACGACTAACAAAACCAATCACGCGGTCGCCAGCTGCAGGAGCGGACTTAGAAGAAAGCGAACCGTCGGTTTCGTCAAAGACAACTGGCGCATTGATTTTACCCACGCCCGCTTTAAGCTCGACATACACCTCACCCATCGTCAAAAACTCACCTTGGGTACCGTTGCGCGCATAGCCCACTTCAATACAGTAAGCCTTAGGGTTAATCATGATCCCCGCAAACGCCCCTTTACCGCCCACTTGCACAGACTCCACAGAATCATCTTTGTAGGTGTAAGCCCGACCGAAAATGTTTTTCTTCTCATCTTCTGAGCTGAGGATCGCCGCTACTGCTCGAATGGGTCCTGCATGACTGATTTCACCCACTACACCAGATGTTAAGCCATGCGCCACTGATTTAGGAATTGCCATTATTTCGCTCCCCATTTATCCATAATTGATTGATTGCTAACCGCAGAGTCCATCGTCACCGTGGCTTTTTGTGAATCCGGCACACGCCCTTGCATCCACGCATCGAGTGCAATGGCTTCATTACCCTTACCGCATTGGATACCGAGCTTATCAACGCCATACTCCGCTACTTGCTGCTTGGTCATGGCGGCATGGTCAAATACGCCAAGGAACGGGGTCAACTTATGAGCTAACGAATCACGCTCGCCGATTTGCTTTAGCAGTGCGCCTGTGTCCATGGTGGGCTTTGATGCTTCCAAACGCTTAATCTTGCGTTTTAAGGATGCAATCTCATCCATTGTGCCGATGCCATTTTTTAAGCGTTTAAGTCGGCGATTTAAGCTATCCGTGGTGGCTTGGTCGAGATGCTCCTTGGCTTCTTCGATAGCTTCAACGGCGGTTTCAATCGCCACCTCGGCAGCTTCTACAGCTTCTGGTGTACCGGTTGTTGCTTCCTCTGCTGCAACTTCAGCGGCTGCCACAGCCTCTTCCGCTTTTTGTTCTTCTTCGGGATTAGCATCAGTAGATTTCTTTTCTTCTTCCGGTTCTTCATCGGTTGAAGGCTTAGTTTGTGCAATCACCTCTGCAATAATGCTTTTCAGCGCAGTGACTTGCTCCGCTGTAAACGCACCTTCATCAGTGGTTTGCTTCTCTTTGTTTTCTTCTTCGTTCATGCGAATAAGTTCCTTTGTGTCGATAGTGATAACGAGGTGATCTTGCACAGCGACGTCAGGGCCAGTTCGCCCTTCATCCACTAATGCGAGGTGATTGCCACGTAAGTGACGTTGAATAACGTCATAGTGTTGGCCTTCATAAATGCCAGAGGTGAATTCATATTTACTGCGATAACCGGGTGAAAGGTCGATTTTTCCGCTGTCGATATTACTGAGCGCCACATCTGAAAAGATTTTGATATTGGCTCTAAGATATGGTGGGTCAAAATACACATTCTCACCAATTACCCCTTGGATGCCTTTTTTCTCCGCTGGGGTCGCGTGCTTGCCTAACATTTCATGTTCAATAATAAATGGGGTGAGTTTGAAAGAGTTGATGGTCTCTTCACTGGCCAGTTCTTCCGGAGGGCGCAATACGCGATAGATTTTATCGGGTACCGGCGCACCAATTTCAGCCCCCAAATAATCAAAAACCCCAACTTTAGAGATGGGGTTATCTGTCACTTCGAGCCAGCCGTTGTTGTCATAGGTTCGTTTTGTCATGTCTCCTCGCCGAAGTCGATTACAGGCGTCCAAAAACATTTGCAATTAGGTAATTGCCCCGGCAATCCGCGTTCACCCGTTCTTGGGTCAATGATGGGTGGGTTATCTAAATCAAAGACTTCACCGTCTAGCTGTAGATGCCACTCTCTAGGTTCAGCGCTGCCACCAGAGTGATGCCAAATAGCCTGACGAATTCCCGCTGATTTCATGCGCTCATAGTTCGCCGCAGTCGTAATTTTTCGCGTTTGGTCAACGGCGATAAAATTAGCTCGGCTCTCTGTCACGCTGCCAGTGTGCCTGATTTCATCTAATAAGGTTTTCGCACCCTCGCCCCCTTGAGAAATAGAGCGTAACGCTGCACTTTCGATACGTTGATGAAACTGGCTAGGGATGGATTTAATTAGGGAAATATTCTCTGCCGTGGCGGCAATCATTCGGTCTTTTAACGCGTCCGGCATGACAGGGGTTTTGATAGTAATACCGCCAGAAAGCTGTTTAAGGGAATCATCTAAATTACGTTGAGCGCCGATGTCCACTTGGGAAACAAACTTATCGGCCATGGCGCTAGACTGCGTATTAAAGATTTTATCCCACTTGCGTTTTAACCGATTGAGCCAAATCCGTGTTTGACTCGCAATGCTGGCATCCACCGTGGCGCCGTCAAAATCCTCCTTCAATTCACTAAATACGTTTTCATAGTCTTTAATCATTGAGCGGATTAACCGTGACATGTCACGTTGATAACGGCTAGATGGCGCTGCTGAATACTGCAGGGGTTTGCCCTTCAATACTGCTTGGCGGGAGGTTGCCCATCTCGCCTTTTTCGTTCGGACTCGTATTCGTCTCGACATAGTCACTCTCATTTACATCAATGCCGTAATAGCTCGACTTTTTATCTGCTGCGAGTTTTTTACGGATATCTAACCCATCAATCGCACCTGTAGCTGCTAGAGCCGAATCCGTTTGAGCCGATTTCAACTCAATATCGGCGCCCTCTGTCGCTGTTGGGCTATCGAGTGGCGCCCACGTCACCGATATTTCAGTCAGTGGTAGCTCTTCGCTACGCATCAACATGTCGTAGTGACGCTGCAAGAGTTCGTCTAGATCGTTCGACTGCACACTTTCCAGCTCTTCACGGTAGTTCGACTCTTCGTAATCACCCGTTGAGTTAAAGCCTTTTGGTGTAGTGCCCAGTAACTTAGTTGCAGGCACGTTTGCCGCCGCTGCGACTAGCTGGTATTGCGTCATAATGGTGGCGTCTAAATCCGCTAGCGAGGTATCAAACTGTTGTGCAACGTCCTCTTTCCCCATCACCTGCACGCCATAGTTATCGCGCATCTCCATAAAATAAAGCATGTTTTCCTGAATGGTGTTCTTATCTGCACCTTCAGGGTCTGCCATACCGATAGTCAATAACCGCTTGGTCATGGCCAGTTGTGGGGCTTCATTGGCTGTCCGTTCTGAAGCATAGACTCGCTCATAGATGCGCTCTGGTACCGAAACACCAAAGTAGTTATAAAGCGGCTTCAGCACATTAGGCACAGGGAACAGCACAAACTTAACAAAGTGCGATTTATGGTATTTACGACCACCAATCACATAATAAGTGGGGTCGTAAAAATCCATGCTAGCAGGGTCTTGGATATTGGAGTCGGTTAAATCAGGCGTTACCCATTGTGGGTCAATTTGCTTGATCCCCTTGTACATTCCTTTGGTCACGCCATCGAGATTAAACGGGTTTTCATACCACTCTTTCGGGTTTGAGGTTTCCACCACAAACAGTGCTAATCGACCACCATACACGCGACCGAAGTGAATCAACTCTTTCATGTGATGCTGTATACGGTACTTTTTATCGCGTTTACGTAGCTTTTTACTGATAGCGCTGTCATCGTCATTATCGCAATCAATATCATACCCTTGGCGAATGGCATCACGAGCAGGCATATTACAGGCCTTATCCACCAACCAATGTTTCGCAATGATGGCGCACATATTGTTGCCAATAAACATTTGTGAGGCATACCAAGCCGCCTGCGATTCCGGCACGCCATAGACTTGCTCGCCTTTAAATGAAGGAACGGAAGTATCAATACTGTCCATCCCCACGCCGTTAATCATCGGTTGCGGTAGAACTAGTCCGTTAAACCCATTCTCTTTTGCTAATGCAGGGTACAAATCTGTGGTAAATGCTGACCGCTTCGGCGGTGCAATCTGCTCTGCAATTTTTCGCCTTTTAAACGGCCACATAGAATTACCTCTTGGTTGTAAAGAAACCGCCTTTTTTCTTCTGGTATAAATCACGTAATGCCTGCGTCATCGCATCCACTGTGTCGTCATGTCCAGCGAATGGGAACGTGGTAATTTCCTCCACGGTTTCTACAATCCACGGGGCAATGTCTTTGTGTGGTAGCCACACGTTACCTGCCTCCCATTCAGCGGTACAGGCATGAGCACGTGCGATTTTACTGCCGTCAGGCTCAACGGGGATTAGTCCTGATACCGATGATTTAAGAGAGTCGATAACTGCAGGGCCATTGGCTTTGTCTTCCACCAGCTTACGGCGCCCTTCTGGGAATTTTTCCGCAAGCAGCTTCACAGCATCTTTAGTTTGAGTAAAGCTCATGCGTTTTCGGATTTGATAGAGCAAATAGGCATTGGCATCTTTCTTGCCCCAAACCTGCCCCACTACATAGTCGGTACCGTCGCTGTCTTTAAAGGTCATATCCCAACTATGAATAACTTTATCGAATTTTTCAGGTAGGTCTTTAGGTAAGTAATAGCGAACAAACTCTTCATGGAATATTTGACCATCACCCGGCTTCGGTGACTGCTGGTACATAGCAGACCAGAAGTAATCACCCAGTATTGCTTTGGTTTCCAACAGCTTATCGATGGGATGAAGTTCAGGTACCAACGCTTCCCCTTGCTCATTAATGGCAGGGAATGCGAGCACCTTGGTTTCAGGGGCTTTTTCTTTTAATTGGCCAGATAAATCATCGGTCGCCCACCGCGTGGCCATGATGATTTCGCCGCTGTTTTTTGATAAGCGAGTCTTAAAGGTCGAAACGTACCAGTTCCATATCGATTTTTTAACCGTTGGACTAAGCGCTTCTTTCGAGTTTTTTATCGGGTCATCAATAATCCCGAGGTCAACTTTCTTACCCGTTAGTGGACCACCCACACCCGCACACACATAGCTGCCTTTGTGATTGGCAATGCCGAACTCGTCAGAGTTACGCTTAACAGCGATGCAATTCTCAGGCTTATTGCCTAACCAGCTCTTAGGAAATAACACACGATATTCAGCCGACATCATAATTCGCTGAACATCGGTGTTCATATCGCCAGCTAAATCAGATGAATACGACAGCGCCCCAACTCGCATGTTAGGGTATTTTCCAAAGAAATAAGCAGGAAGATAGCGGGAAACAATATCAGACTTGCCGTGCTGTGGCGGTGCCCCTAATATTAATTTAGGGCGCTTACCCGCCATCATATCAATCAAGAACTGGTCGAGCGCATCACACACCGTTTGAGAGAAATGGCTCGTGATGTATTCAGGGTTTAAGTATTGAATGAATTCATGCAAACTGCGGCGCGCTATCTCCCTTTCGATCTCTTCATCAAATAAGCTGAAATCGATGTTCATAGCCACACCTAAAATGGAATAAATAGCCCTTTCACCTCAAAATGATGGTGAAATGGAAAGTGAGTTTTTGATAACAAATTAGCAACGAATAAAAAGCCTAAATTCAGGAAGAAGATTTAGACTTTTATCGGTTTGAGGTGACATTTTAATTGAGTTGAAAAGTCGCAGGGCATGTAAGGACCATTATGTTAAATAAAGGCGATAAAGAAGAAAT
>NZ_JAYQWM010000065.1:0-19734 GCF_036662595.1 Escherichia sp. Lx600-2
TGATAGAAACAGAAGCCACTGGAGCACCTCAAAAACACCATCATACACTAAATCAGTAAGTTGGCAGCATCACCCGTTGGTGCTTTCCCAGCTTAATGCCGCTGAGGTGGTTTTTATCATGACTTCTGTTCGGTAGCCTGCATCTTTGAGTTTTTTTAATGTTTGTAGCGGCGTAGCGGCATTACGAAATGTTCCTTCGACAACAATATTGAGTTTATTGGCTATGGCCCTCTCTATTGCACGTTCGACCGTTTCGCCGGAAAATTTTGCCGTATGGGTAACAAAATCGTCGCCATAAGTTTGATATATATAATTAAAATCAGGGTGTAGAAATCTGAAATCATCACCATTAATAATCATTATATTATTCTTTGTTTCCCTTTTTGCTAATTCGATTAGGGCGGATTTTCCGGCTCCTGGTTGTCCACCTAAAACAAAACCAATGGGACTCTGCTGGGATGTGACGTCATGGTTTGTCAGACGCTGCCAAATAGAATCAAAAGACGCTTTATTTTCTGAATGCGCAGTATTATTAAATTCACGCTGATACTTTTTTCTGACCTGCTGGAGGCGTAACTTTTCCTGTGTAAAATCAACAAGTTCTGCTTGAGTGGAATAAAGATTGTCGCGATAGCTGACTAATTGTGATAGCTCATCGTCTGAGTCCTGAACTTGTGAGGAAAAACAACTGTCGACGATATTTGATAAAAACGCGATGCACTGACTGGCGCCGTTTAAAAGTGCATCCTTTTCCATTAAAGTAGCCATTAACACTCCTGTTAAATGATATTTTTCGGTGATTGTAATACTGTTCTACAGGAGTGATTTTGCTTTTCAGATATTATTTAATCTATGTTTTCAGTGAGGATGGCGTATAACAATTGGTGAGCGTTATACGCCAGTAGGGAAATATTACTCAAACAAATTAAAATGCAGCTTCTGCACCACCTGCTCGGCATCTTCGCCGGGTACCAGGAAGCACAGGTTATGGCTGGATGCGCCGTAACAAATCATGCGAATGTTGAACGGTTCCAGTACGCCGAATACCTCTTTGCCAACGCCGCAGGCTTTTGACAGGTCATTGCCAATCAACGCGACCAGCGCCAGACCTTCTTCCACCTCCACCCGGCACAGTGCGGAAAGCTCCATCAGCAGAGATTGCGTCAGCAACGTATCGCCAGTGGAGGTTGAACCGGTGGTATCAAGGGTTAATGCCACGCTCACTTCTGACGTGGTGATTAAGTCTACCGAAATATTATGCCGCGCGAGGATGCCGAAAACTTCCGCGAGGAAACCGCGAGAATGCAGCATATTCAGGCTGTGCAAAGTGAGCAGAGTCTGATTGCGACGAAGCGCCAGCGCGCGGAACAGCGGCGGATTTTCAGTTTTATTGCACACCAGCGTACCACCTGCGCGTGGGTCTTTGCTGGAGCCGACAAAGACCGGGATATCGCTGCGTACTGCGGGTAGCAACGTTGCCGGATGCAGTACTTTTGCACCAAAAGTTGCCATCTCTGCCGCTTCGGCAAACGCGATTTCATCAATGCGTTTTGCTGCGGAAACTACGCGTGGATCGGTGGTGTAGATGCCCGGGACGTCGGTCCAGATATCAACACGAGATGCGTGTAAAGCCTCCGCCAGCAAGGCTGCCGTATAATCGCTGCCTCCACGGCCAAGCGTCGTTGTACGACCTTTATTTTCGCTACCGATAAATCCCTGGGTGATCACTAAGCCTTCATTGAGACGTGGGAGCAGCTGCAGCGCGGCCAGTTCCGCCAGCGCGGCTATATCTGGCTCTGCACGACCAAATCGGTCGTTGGTACGCATCACTTTACGTACATCAAACCACTGTGCCTGAACATCGCGTTCGCGCAGGATCTCAACAAACAGCAGGGTCGACATCAGCTCGCCGTGGCTGACCAGCTCATCTGTCAGCGCCGGAGACGTTGCCAGCGCCGCCGCTTCTGCCAGAACAGTAATGTTCTCCAGCAGACGTTCAATCTCTTCACGGATAACGTTCGGGTAACGCAGACGTTCCAGAATGGCAAACTGGATGTTGCGAATAGCGTCGAGTTTTTCGAATCGCTCGCCAGGTTCCAGTCCTTCAGCTAAAGCGACCAGCAGATTAGTGATACCAGCAGAAGCCGAGAGGACAACTAAACGCACGTTGGCATCAGAAAGCACAATATCAGCGCTGCGGTTCATGGCGTCAAAATCAGCTACGCTGGTACCGCCAAATTTGGAGACAACAATTTCAGACATAACTACCTCGTGTCAGGGGATCCATTTTCAGCCTTGGCACAAGGGAAGAGCGGAAGACGGGTGGGCGCAGAGCGATACTTCGCTACTATTTTCACCCAGAAGTGCTCCACCACTTGCGAAACGCCCGACTGCGAACGCTTCTGGTGACAACCCAGGGGATTCAGCCCCTGTAGCCGATGATGAACGTGGCCAGCCGTTCAATCACCTCGGCGATGCACCCCCTCAGGTGTTATCACAGGACTGGCTCCTCCAACACCGTTACTTGGGCAACGCGCCTCTTCTGGCCTGCGCTAGCGCAGGTAGTACATTTATAAATAAAGGGTGAGCGGGGCGGTTGTCAACGACGGGGTCATGCGGATTTTTCATCCACTCCTGGCGGTCAGTAGTTCAGCTAATAAATGCTTCACTGCGCTAAGGGTTTACACTCAACATTACGCTAACGGCACTAAAACCATCACATTTTTCTGTGACTGGCGCTACAATCTTCCAAAGTCACAATTCTCAAAATCAGAAGAGTATTGCTAATGAAAAACATCAATCCAACGCAGACCGCTGCCTGGCAGGCACTACAGAAACACTTCGATGAAATGAAAGACGTTACGATCGCCGATCTTTTTGCTAAAGATGGCGATCGTTTTTCTAAGTTCTCCGCAACCTTCGACGATCAGATGCTGGTGGATTACTCCAAAAACCGCATCACTGAAGAGACGCTGGCGAAATTACAAGATCTGGCGAAAGAGTGCGATCTGGCGGGCGCGATTAAGTCGATGTTCTCTGGCGAGAAGATCAACCGCACTGAAAACCGCGCCGTGCTGCACGTAGCGCTGCGTAATCGTAGCAATACCCCGATTCTGGTTGATGGCAAAGATGTTATGCCAGAAGTCAACGCGGTGCTGGAGAAGATGAAAACCTTCTCGGAAGCGATTATCTCCGGTGAGTGGAAGGGTTATACCGGCAAAGCAATCACCGACGTGGTGAACATCGGGATCGGCGGTTCTGACCTCGGCCCATACATGGTGACCGAAGCACTGCGTCCGTACAAAAATCACCTGAACATGCACTTTGTTTCTAACGTCGATGGGACTCACATCGCTGAAGTGCTGAAAAAAGTAAACCCGGAAACCACGCTGTTCCTGGTAGCATCTAAAACCTTCACCACTCAGGAAACCATGACCAACGCCCATAGCGCGCGTGACTGGTTCCTGAAAGCGGCAGGTGATGAAAAACACGTTGCGAAACACTTTGCGGCGCTCTCCACCAATGCCAAAGCCGTTGGCGAGTTTGGTATTGATACTGCCAACATGTTCGAGTTCTGGGACTGGGTCGGCGGTCGTTACTCTTTGTGGTCAGCGATTGGCCTGTCGATTGTTCTCTCCATCGGCTTTGATAACTTCGTTGAACTGCTTTCTGGCGCACACGCGATGGACAAGCATTTCTCCACCACGCCTGCCGAGAAAAACCTGCCTGTACTGCTGGCGCTGATTGGCATCTGGTACAACAATTTCTTTGGTGCGGAAACTGAAGCGATTCTGCCGTATGACCAGTATATGCACCGTTTCGCGGCGTACTTCCAGCAGGGCAATATGGAGTCCAACGGTAAGTATGTTGACCGTAACGGTAACGTTGTGGATTACCAGACTGGCCCGATTATCTGGGGTGAACCAGGCACTAACGGTCAGCACGCGTTCTACCAGCTGATCCACCAGGGAACCAAAATGGTACCGTGCGATTTCATCGCCCCAGCTATCACCCATAACCCGCTCTCTGATCACCACCAGAAACTGCTGTCTAACTTCTTCGCCCAGACCGAAGCGCTGGCGTTTGGTAAATCCCGCGAAGTGGTTGAGCAGGAATATCGCGATCAGGGTAAAGATCCGGCAACGCTTGACTACGTGGTGCCGTTCAAAGTGTTCGAAGGTAACCGCCCGACCAACTCCATCCTGCTGCGTGAAATCACTCCGTTCAGCCTGGGTGCGTTGATTGCGCTGTATGAGCACAAAATCTTTACTCAGGGCGTGATCCTGAACATCTTCACCTTCGACCAGTGGGGCGTGGAACTGGGTAAACAGCTGGCGAACCGTATTCTGCCAGAGCTGAAAGATGATAAAGAAATCAGCAGCCACGATAGCTCGACCAATGGTCTGATTAACCGCTATAAAGCGTGGCGCGGTTAATCATCGTTCATGCCTGATGCCGCTATGTAGGCCGGATAAGGCGTTTACGCCGCATCCGGCAACTGGTGCCTGATGCGACGCTTTACGCGTCTTATCAGGCCTACAGGTCGATGCCGATATGTACATCGTATTCGGCAATTAATGCATAGCACGATTAATTAAATAACCTTAAAAACAATGCCGACTATAAGTCGGCATTGTTTTATCAGATAAATCCCCTTGTCTGTGATTTAACGGAAATCATACCGTGAGGTTAATCCTAAAATAGATTTTTAATCGTGATTGATTTCGGAAAATACTCAGATTAATTACTTTTACTTTTATTTTAACACTATGATTTTTAATGTTATTTATATATAAGTTGTAGCTTATATTTGATATTCATTCCAATTATCCTAAAACCCCATCTCTAATTCCCCGCGCCGTAATTCGCATGCTTTAGTTGTGTATACTCGATCCCGCCCGAAATGTTTTTGGGTAAATCTCCATTCATTCAATGAAGGGAAATTGTTATGAAAAAAGTTCTGTATGGCATTTTTGCCATATCTGCGCTTGCGGCGACTTCTGCGTGGGCTGCACCTGTACAGGTGGGCGAAGCGGCAGGGTCGGCAGCAACGTCGGTTTCGGCGGGTAGTTCCTCCGCGACCAGCGTCAGCACCGTAAGCTCGGCGGTGGGTGTCGCGCTCGCGGCAACCGGTGGCGGTGATGGTTCTAATACCGGGACCACAACAACCACGACCACCAGTACCCAGTAATAAAGTATGTATCCCCAAAATAATTCGAGTCATCGCATCTGTGGCTTGAAGTATGAAGGGATTTACCATAACCACACTCCGGTGTGGTTATTCTGCCCCTCTGGAGAAGAGTCGTGAAGCGACCTGCACTCATTCTTATCTGCCTGCTATTACAGGCCTGTTCAGCCACGACTAAAGAGCTGGGCAATTCACTGTGGGACAGTCTGTTCGGTACGCCAGGTGTACAGCTGACGGACGATGATATTCAAAATATGCCCTACGCCAGCCAGTACATGCAGCTTAATGGCGGGCCGCAGTTGTTTGTGGTGCTGGCCTTCGCTGAAGACGGACAACAAAAATGGGTCACTCAGGATCAGGCCACTCTCGTCACACAACATGGTCGTCTGGTGAAGACTCTGCTTGGCGGCGACAACCTGATTGAAGTGAATAACCTTGCCGCCGACCCGCTGATTAAACCCGCACAAATTGTTGATGGTGCAACATGGACGCGCACGATGGGCTGGACCGAGTACCAGCAGGTACGCTACGCCACCGCACGCTCAGTCTTCAAATGGGATAGCACCGGTACCGTTAAGGTCGGCAGCGATGAAACCGCGGTTCGCGTGCTGGACGAAGAAGTCTCCACCGACCAGGCGCGCTGGCATAACCGCTATTGGATCGACAGCGAAGGGCAAATTCGCCAGTCGGAACAGTATCTCGGCGCGGATTATTTCCCGGTGAAAACCACCCTCATCAAGGCGGCAAAACAATGATCAAACAAACTTTTGTCGCGTTGCTTTTGAGTGTGGGAGCGTCATCGGTCTTCGCGGCAGGAACCGTCAAGGTGTTCAGCAATGGCAGCAGTGAGGCCAAAACACTAACAGGCGCAGAGCATTTAATCGATCTGGTAGGCCAACCGCGGCTGGCAAACAGCTGGTGGCCCGGTGCGGTGATCAGCGAAGAGCTGGCAACGGCGGCAGCATTGCGTCAGCAGCAGGCGTTGCTGACACGGCTGGCAGAACTGGCCGCAGACTCCAGCGCTGACGATGCCGCTGCGATTAACGCCTTACGCCAGCAAATTCAGGCGTTGAAAGTGACGGGCAGGCAAAAAATCAATCTTGATCCCGATATCGTCCGCGTTGCTGAACGCGCTAACCCGCCGTTGCAGGGCAACTACACGCTGTGGGTCGGACCACCACCGTCCACGGTCACGTTGTTCGGGCTTATCAGCCGTCCTGGCTATCAGCCATTCACTCCCGGTCGCGACGTGGCGAGCTATCTCTCCGGGCAAAGTCTGCTTAGCGGTGCGGATCGTAGCTACGCGTGGGTGGTTTACCCGGACGGACGCACACAAAAAGCGCCGGTGGCTTACTGGAACAAGCGTCACGTAGAGCCGATGCCCGGCAGCATTATTTATGTTGGCCTCGCGGACTCCATCTGGAGTGAGATGCCTGATGCCCTTAACGCCGACATTCTTCAGACTCTGACGCAGCGGATACCTCAATAATGAAAAAAAGACATCTGCTTAGCTTACTGGCGCTGGGCATTAGCACAGCTTGCTACGGCGAAACATATCCTGCGCCCATTGGTCCGTCGCAGTCGGATTTCGGTGGCGTAGGATTATTACAAACGCCCACCGCGCGTATGGCACGGGAAGGGGAGTTGAGTCTGAACTATCGCGATAACGATCAGTACCGTTATTACTCAGCTTCAGTGCAACTCTTCCCGTGGCTGGAAACAACGCTGCGCTACACCGACGTGCGCACCCGGCAGTACAGCAGCGTCGAAGCGTTCTCTGGCGATCAAACGTATAAAGATAAAGCCTTCGATCTCAAACTGCGTTTGTGGGAAGAGAGTTATTGGCTGCCGCAAGTGGCGGTTGGTGCGCGGGATATCGGCGGTACGGGGCTGTTTGATGCGGAATATCTTGTTGCCAGCAAAGCCTGGGGACCGTTCGATTTTACGCTCGGCCTGGGCTGGGGATATCTGGGCACCAGCGGTAATGTGAAAAATCCGCTCTGTTCAGCCAGTGATAAATATTGCTATCGCGATAACAGCTACAAACAGGCGGGATCTATCGACGGTAGCCAGATGTTCCACGGTCCTGCCTCACTGTTTGGCGGCGTGGAATACCAGACGCCCTGGCAACCGCTGCGCCTGAAACTGGAGTATGAAGGCAATAATTATCAGCAGGATTTTGCCGGTAAGCTGGAGCAAAAAAGTAAGTTTAACGTCGGGGCGATTTATCGCGTTACCGATTGGGCCGACGTTAACCTTAGCTATGAACGTGGCAACACCTTTATGTTTGGCGTCACGCTGCGCACCAACTTTAACGATCTGCGCCCGTCTTACAACGATAACGCCCGCCCGCAATATCAACCGCAGCCGCAGGATGCCATTTTGCAGCATTCGGTGGTGGCGAATCAGTTAACGCTGTTGAAATACAATGCCGGACTTGCCGATCCGCAGATCCAGGCGAAAGGCGATACGCTGTATGTTACCGGCGAGCAGGTGAAATATCGTGATTCGCGCGAAGGGATCATCCGTGCTAATCGGATCGTGATGAACGATCTGCCGGATGGGATCAAGACGATCCGCGTTACGGAAAATCGCCTTAACATGCCACAGGTGACGACGGAAACGGATGTCGCCAGCCTGAAGAATCATCTCGCCGGAGAGCCGTTGGGCCACGAAACGACGCTGGCGCAAAAACGCGTCGAGCCAGTGGTTCCGCAGTCCACCGAGCAGGGCTGGTATATCGACAAATCGCGCTTTGATTTCCATATCGATCCGGTGCTGAACCAGTCGGTCGGTGGCCCGGAAAACTTTTACATGTATCAGCTGGGCGTGATGGGAACGGCAGATTTGTGGCTGACGGACCATCTGCTCACCACCGGCAGCCTGTTTGCAAATCTTGCCAACAACTACGACAAGTTTAACTACACCAATCCGCCGCAGGACTCGCACTTACCGCGCGTTCGTACCCATGTGCGCGAGTATGTGCAGAACGATGTCTATGTGAATAACCTGCAAGCCAACTACTTCCAGCATCTGGGCAACGGCTTCTACGGTCAGGTCTACGGAGGTTATCTCGAAACCATGTTTGGCGGTGCGGGGGCAGAAGTGTTGTATCGCCCGCTGGACAGCAACTGGGCGTTTGGTCTGGATGCCAACTACGTTAAACAGCGCGACTGGCGTAGTGCAAAGGATATGATGAAATTCACCGACTACAGCGTGAAAACCGGACATCTGACCGCCTACTGGACGCCATCTTTCGCTCAGGATGTGTTAGTTAAAGCCAGCGTCGGGCAGTATCTGGCAGGGGATAAAGGCGGCACGCTGGAGATCGCTAAACGCTTTGACAGCGGCGTGGTGGTGGGCGGCTATGCCACGATCACCAACGTTTCGAAAGAGGAGTACGGCGAAGGGGACTTCACCAAGGGCGTGTATGTCTCGGTACCGTTGGATCTCTTCTCGTCTGGCCCGACACGCAGCCGTGCGGCGATTGGCTGGACGCCGCTGACGCGTGACGGTGGTCAGCAACTTGGGCGTAAGTTCCAGTTGTATGACATGACCAGCGACCGTAGCGTCAATTTCCGCTAAGTCATGGGAAAGGTGCCAGTTTTCGCAATCACTGGCACCCTCATTCTTAATGGCCTGTTGAGCCATCAGGAACGCAGTTCACCCCCGGTTTGCGATCTGGTGTGTAAAGGCGAAAACATTCTGTCTTCCTGTCCGTCGATATCGGTTGCAGGTCTGGTTGCCTGAGCGACTGGGCCATCATTGGGCTGGAGACATTGCTTTGCGGTAGGTCGGCTTTATCAGCAGTACCGAGCGGACCAGCATAAGCAGGAAGAACAGAGACTGATAACATCAAAGCAGCAAAATAAGGCTTCATTTTTACCACCTTTATCAGGTTATGTTTCATTTGTTCCAGAGGAACATTGTCGATTTTTCGCGCATTGCTGGTGGCTGGGAATCACCTGAATGGGTGATTTTTGAATTACCGGCTTTGGTGCGGTTTGTCTTGCCGGATGCGCCGCCAGGCGCGGCTTATCCGGCCTACGGGTAGGTATATCCGGCTTTGGTGGAGGCGCGCTCCAAATCCAGGTTGAACAAAAAATACACAAAAAATATAGATCTCCGTCACATTTTTGCGTTATACAGGAAGCTCGCCACTGTGAAGGAGGTACTGCTATGACGTCACTCTCTCGTCCGCGCGTGGAGTTTATCTCCACCATTTTGCAGACCGTACTCAATCTTGGCCTGCTGTGCCTCGGCCTGATTTTGGTTGTCTTCCTCGGCAAAGAAACGGTGCATCTGGCTGATGTGCTGTTCGCGCCAGAACAAACCAGCAAATATGAGCTGGTAGAAGGACTGGTGGTTTACTTTCTCTATTTCGAATTTATCGCGCTGATTGTGAAGTACTTTCAGTCCGGTTTTCACTTCCCGCTACGTTACTTTGTCTATATTGGGATCACCGCCATTGTGCGCTTGATCATCGTCGATCATAAATCGCCACTGGATGTGTTGATCTACTCGGCTGCGATCCTGTTACTGGTGATCACCCTGTGGCTGTGTAATTCGAAACGGCTGAAGCGGGAGTAAAAAGACAGCACGCCGAACTGGCGCGGCGTGCTGGACAGGAAGATTACAGCGTAGCAGTTTGTTGTGTTTTCTTCGTTTCCGGTTCCCAGAGGGCTTCCAGCTCCTCAAGGGTTTTACCTTTGGTTTCCGGGACAAATTTCCACATAAATAGTGCTGCCAGAACGCCCATACACCCGTAAATCCAGTAGGAGAAACCGTTGTGGAAATGGGCCACCAGCCAGGAGTTTTTGTCCATCATCGGGAAGGTCCAGGAGACGAAGTAGTTCGCCAGCCACTGGGCCGCCACCGCGATTGCCAGCGCTTTACCACGAATGGCATTCGGGAAGATTTCCGACAGCAGAACCCAGCATACCGGACCCCAGGACATGGCAAAGGCGGCAACATAGAACAGCATCGACAGTAGCGCCACAATACCCGGTGCCTGAGTGTAAAACGCGGTACCGAGGCTAAACATACCGATTGCCATTCCGAGCGCGCCGATAATTTGCAGTGGCTTACGACCAAATTTATCCACCGTCATAATTGCCAGAACGGTGAAGGTGAGGTTGATAACTCCGACAATAATGGTCTGCAAAAGCGCGATATCCGTGCTGGCCCCCAGCGTTTTGAACACTTCCGGCGCGTAGTACAGCACCACATTGATGCCGACAAATTGCTGGAAGATGGAGAGCATAACGCCGATGACAATCACGCCCACGCCAAACATCAGCAGACGACCACCGGTTTTGCGGCCATGATCCAGAGAGTGTTTAATTTCCTGTACTGCCTGAGTTGCAAGCGTGTTGCCCATAATTTTGCGCAGGATACCTTCCGCCTGTTCTTGCTTGCCGCGTGACATCAGCCAGCGAGGACTTTCTGGCACGGTATACAGCAGCATTAAGAACAGCAGTGCAGGGATACATTCCGAGGCAAACATATAACGCCAGCCGTCAGTATTCAGCCAGCTGGCATCACCGGAACGGGCAATAAAATAGTTTACGCAGTAAACTAAAAGTTGCCCGAAAATAATCGCAAACTGGTTAAAAGAGACCAGTTTCCCGCGAATATGAGCTGGAGCCAGTTCCGCAATATACATTGGCGAGAGCATTGAGGCTAAACCAACGCCAATACCGCCAATAATGCGATAAATAACAAATTCCGGGACATAACCTGCCAGATAAACAGGCACTGTGTTGTCCGGGTTTATAGAGGTAAAACCAAGTTCTGGCCAGGCAGAACCTACACCAGAAATAAAAAACAGGACAGCAGCAATCTTAAGTGAATCACGACGACCGAAGCGGTTACTGCAATAACCACCGAGGGCACCGCCGATGATGCAACCAATCAGAGCGCTGGCCACGCAAAACCCTAACAGGGAGTTGGCAGCGGATTCACTTAAGTTTTGTGGAGCAACAAAGACGGTATTGAGTGACTCAACAGTACCGGAAATAACGGCGGTGTCGTAGCCAAATAATAAACCACCTAATGTAGCGACTAAGGTAATCGAAAATATATAACTGGAATTATACTGGGTATTCATTCAGACCTGCCTTAGACCATTCTGATCTTTTATCAGTGCATTGATGTTGGAATTGTCAGGCAGTTAAGGCAATTATCATTTTTTACAATGCGTTTACGTAATGTCTTTTCTGTGATCTTAATTGTGATAATTATCCAAAATTGATAAAAACAATACTATTGCCGTGACTCAGAGCACGAAAGAGAATTATCGTAAGTGGGAAAACAAATAACGTAAAAATAATAAGCTCTATGATGGAAATATTAACCGGCGAACGATTCAGATTGCAGACGAAAGAAAAAAAGGCGCTCCGTGGAGCGCCGAATAACAGTCACAAGTTGGGATAACGTAAGTTGAGGGTGCAGCGGCATAACATTGGCAGAACAACATCTTTAACCTTTCACACCACCTGCCGTCAGGCCGTTGACCAGCCAGCGTTGAGCCAGCAAGAAGACGATGGTGATCGGTAATGCAGACATCACGGCAGCGGCGGCAAAGTCACCCCACAGGTAGTTTTGCGGGTTGAGGTATTGCTGCATCCCCACGGCCAGGGTGTAGCTGTTTACGTCACGCAGTAACAGCGATGCGACCGGAACTTCAGTAATGGCAGCGATAAACGACAGGATGAACACCACCGCCAGAATCGGTACTGACAGCGGCAACAGGACAAGGCGGAAGGCCTGCCACGGTGTCGCACCATCCAGCGCCGCCGCTTCTTCCAGCGAACTGTCGATGGTTTCGAAATAGCCTTTGATGGTCCAGACATGCAGCGCAATCCCACCCAGATACGCGAAAATTACGCCGCCGTGAGTATTCAGGCCAATGAATGGAATGTACTCACCCAGACGATCAAACAACGCATACAACGCGACCAGTGAAAGTACTGCCGGGAACATCTGGAAAATCAGCATTCCTTTCAGCAGCGTCGCTTTGCCTGGAAAGCGCATACGGGCGAAAGCGTAGGCGCAGGTGGTAGAGAGCGCCACAATGCCAATCGCGGAAATCCCGGCGACCTTTACCGAGTTCCACAGCCACAGCAGTACCGGGAATGGCGGTGGCGTAATGCGACCATCAGCCTGTTCAACGCTAAAACCTAACGCCAGTTTCCAGTGATCCCAGGAGATTTGCTCCGGGATCAGGCTACCGGTCGCGAAGTTTCCCTGACGCAGCGAGATAGCGACGACCATCAGCAGCGGGAACATAATCGCCGCGATAAAAAGTAGCAGTAGCAGGTGAGTAATAAACAAACGTGCTTTTTGCGATTTCGGTTGGACCATTGCCATTTTTGTTATCTCCCTTAATCAAACTTCATTCGCGTGGCTTTCAGGTTCACTATCGCCAGCGCACCCACCAGCAGGAAGATCAGCGTGGCAATTGCTGCTGCCAGACCGAAGTCCTGACCCCCGCCGCCTTCAAAAGCGATGCGGTAGGTGTAGTTAACAAGCAGGTCGGTATAACCGGCTGGCGTGGTCGTGCCAAGACGATCCGGGCCGCCGTTGGTTAACAGTTGAATCAGCACGAAGTTGTTAAAGTTAAAGGCGAAGCTGGCGATCATCAGCGGCGTCAGCGGTTTAATCAGCAGCGGCAGCGTAATCTTAAAGAAGTTCTGGAACGGACCTGCACCATCCATTGCTGAGGCTTCATACAAATCGTCCGGAATCGCTTTCAGCAAGCCCATGCAGAGGATCATCATGTACGGATAGCCCAGCCAGGTATTGACGATAATCAACATCGTTCGGGCGGTGGTCGGATCGCTGAACCAGGCGGGCTTCACGCCAAACAGCGCGCTCAACATCATGTTGATCTCACCGAAGCTCTGGTTAAACAACCCTTTGAAAATCAAGATTGAAATGAACGATGGCACCGCGTAGGGCAGAATCAGCAGGACGCGATAGACCGCTTTGCCGCGCAACGCTTCCCACTGCACCAGACACGCCAGAACCATGCCGACTGCCACCGTTAAAAAGACAGTGATCAGCGAGAACACCACGGTCCAGACGAAAATGGCGAGGAACGGTTTCTGAATGCCTTCGTCGGTGAAGACGCGAGTAAAGTTTTTCCAGCCGGTGGTCACGGTGTAACCGGGGCTTAGCTTTTCATCACCCCAGTTGCCGTCGGCGGTAATGGACTGGTAAAAGCCAATTTGGTTATTCGGACGATATTTCACGCCGCTCTGATTATTCGTCAACGTGCCGTCACCGTCGAGTGTGTAGAGCGGCTGCGTGCCAGAAAACTGGCGCAGGGAGCTCATCATCACTTTGTTGCCATCCGGCAGAATGGCGGTAATGTCACTCAGCGCCTGACGATTCTGGGTAATCACGCGTAGATTTACGCGTTCGCCTTCGGGCTGGGCGGTCGTTTCTTTCAGTTGCAGTTTTTGCTCTCCGCCAAATTTAAAAGCGTCGGAGAGGTAATTTTTGCCGGTTTCGCCGTCGCTGAGCGCCAGTTGCCACTCATCGCCCGCCGGGTAAAGACCAAAGTTATAGGTTTTGCCTGCTTGCCAGGAGCGATCTAACAACACTTCCTGTGCACGTTCAAAAGTCAGCTGGTTAGTGCTGCTGTAGTTGGTGAAGGCAATGGCGATGGTGCAGACCAGAGGGAAGAGGACGAATAATCCCATTCCAGCCATTCCCGGGTAAACATAGCGCCAGGCGTAGGCTTTACGATTGGCGAAAATATACAGCCCCGCTGAACTCAATATCAGCGTGGTAATGGCGAACAGGTATTCCCCTTGTGCGTACATTAAAACAACAAGGTAACCCACCAGCAGGCCGAGCAGACCTAACACTGACCATTTCAGCGCGTCGCTTTGCCACCAATGTTTCTTTTTAATGACATCCATGGGGTTCTTCCTCATTCCAGGACGGATAAGGCTTTCACGCCTTATCCGACAACAACTGCCTGATGCGACGCTGACGCGTCTTATCAGGCCTACATACGTTTCGGTTTTGTAGGCCGGACAAGGCGTTCACGCCGCATCCGGCATTTCACAGCATTACTTGGTGATACGAGTCTGCGCGTCTTTCAGGGCTTCATCGACAGTCTGACGACCGCTGGCGGCGTTGATCACCGCAGTACGCACGGCATACCAGAAAGCGGACATCTGCGGGATGTTCGGCATGATTTCACCTTTCTGGGCGTTTTCCATGGTGGCTGCAATACGTGGATCTTTCGCCAACTCTTCCTCGTAAGACTTCAGCGCTACGGCACCCAGCGGTTTGTCTTTATTAACCGCTTCCAGACCTTCGTCAGTCAGCAGATAGTTTTCGAGGAACTCTTTCGCCAGCTCTTTGTTCGGACTGGCGGCGTTAATACCGGCGCTCAGCACGCCAACGAACGGTTTAGATGGTTGACCCTTGAAGGTCGGCAGTACCGTTACACCATAATTCACTTTGCTGGTGTCGATGTTGGACCATGCCCACGGGCCGTTGATGGTCATCGCTGTTTCGCCTTTATTAAAGGCAGCTTCTGCGATGGAGTAATCGGTGTCTGCATTCATGTGTTTGTTTTTAATCAGGTCAACCAGGAAGGTCAGACCCGCTTTCGCGCCAGCGTTATCCACGCCCACGTCTTTAATGTCGTACTTGCCGTTTTCATACTTGAACGCATAACCCCCGTCAGCAGCAATCAGCGGCCAGGTGAAGTACGGTTCTTGCAGGTTGAACATCAGCGCGCTCTTACCTTTCGCTTTCAGTTCTTTATCCAGCGCCGGGATCTCTTCCCAGGTTTTTGGCGGGTTCGGCAGCAGATCTTTGTTATAAATCAGCGATAACGCTTCAACAGCGATCGGGTAAGCAATCAGCTTGCCGTTGTAACGTACTGCATCCCAGGTAAACGGATACAGCTTGTCCTGGAACGCTTTGTCCGGGGTGATTTCAGCCAACAGGCCAGATTGAGCGTAGCCACCAAAGCGGTCGTGCGCCCAGAAGATAATGTCAGGGCCATCGCCAGTTGCCGCAACCTGAGGGAATTTCTCTTCCAGTTTATCCGGATGCTCGACGGTGACTTTAATTCCGGTATCTTTCTCGAATTTCTTACCGACTTCAGCGAGACCGTTATAGCCTTTATCGCCGTTAATCCAGATTACCAGTTTACCTTCTTCGATTTTGGCGAGAGCCGAGGCGGAAAACATCATCGTCGTTAATGCGGATAATGCGAGGATGCGTGCACCTGTTTTTATTTTCATAATCTATGGTCCTTGTTGGTGAAGTGCTCGTGAAAACACCTAAACGGACTCTAGTTTCTTTATACGGCAACCTCTTTCCATCCTCCTTGCCCCTACGCCCCACCGTTGCTTTGTGTGATCTCTGTTACAGAATTGGCAGTAATGTGGAGATGCGCACATAAAATCGCCACGATTTTTGCAAGCAACATCACGAAATTCCTTACATGACCTCGGTTTAGTTCACAGAAGCCGCGTTCTCATCCTCCCGCCTCCTCCCCCATAAAAAAGCCAGGGGGTGGAGGATTTAAGCCATCTCCTGATGACGCATAGTCAGCCCATCATGAATGTTGCTGTCGATGACAGGTTGTTACAAAGGGAGAAGGGCATGGCGAGCGTACAGCTGCAAAATGTAACGAAAGCCTGGGGCGAGGTCGTGGTATCGAAAGATATCAATCTCGATATCCATGAAGGTGAATTCGTGGTGTTTGTCGGACCGTCTGGCTGCGGTAAATCGACTTTACTGCGCATGATTGCCGGGCTTGAGACGATCACCAGCGGCGACTTGTTCATCGGTGAGAAACGGATGAATGACACTCCGCCAGCAGAACGCGGCGTTGGTATGGTGTTTCAGTCTTACGCGCTCTATCCCCACCTGTCAGTAGCAGAAAACATGTCATTTGGCCTGAAACTGGCTGGCGCAAAAAAAGAGGTGATTAACCAACGCGTCAACCAGGTGGCGGAAGTGCTGCAACTGGCGCATTTGCTGGATCGCAAACCGAAAGCGCTCTCCGGTGGTCAGCGTCAGCGCGTGGCGATTGGCCGTACGCTGGTGGCCGAGCCAAGCGTATTTTTGCTCGATGAACCGCTCTCCAACCTCGATGCTGCACTGCGTGTGCAAATGCGTATCGAAATCTCCCGTCTGCATAAACGCCTGGGCCGCACAATGATTTACGTCACCCACGATCAGGTCGAAGCGATGACGCTGGCCGACAAAATCGTGGTACTGGACGCCGGTCGCGTGGCGCAGGTTGGGAAACCGCTTGAGCTGTACCACTATCCGGCAGACCGTTTTGTCGCCGGATTTATCGGTTCGCCAAAGATGAACTTCCTGCCGGTAAAAGTGACCGCTACCGCAATCGATCAAGTGCAGGTGGAGCTGCCGATGCCAAATCGTCAGCAAGTCTGGCTGCCAGTTGAAAGCCGTGATGTCCAGGTTGGAGCCAATATGTCGCTGGGTATTCGCCCGGAACATCTACTGCCGAGTGATATCGCTGACGTCATCCTTGAGGGTGAAGTTCAGGTCGTCGAGCAACTCGGCAACGAAACCCAAATCCATATCCAGATCCCTTCCATTCGTCAAAACCTGGTGTACCGCCAGAACGACGTGGTGTTGGTAGAAGAAGGTGCCACATTCGCTATCGGCCTGCCGCCAGAGCGTTGCCATCTGTTCCGTGAGGATGGCACTGCATGTCGTCGACTGCATAAGGAGCCGGGCGTTTAAGCACCCCACAAAACACACAAAGCCTGTCACAGGTGATGTGAAAAAAGAAAAGCAATGACTCAGGAGATAGAATGATGATTACTCTGCGCAAACTTCCTCTGGCGGTTGCCGTCGCAGCGGGCGTAATGTCTGCTCAGGCAATGGCTGTTGATTTCCACGGCTATGCACGTTCCGGTATTGGCTGGACAGGTAGCGGCGGTGAACAACAGTGTTTCCAGACTACCGGTGCTCAAAGTAAATACCGTCTTGGCAACGAATGTGAAACTTATGCTGAATTAAAATTGGGTCAGGAAGTGTGGAAAGAGGGCGATAAGAGCTTCTATTTCGACACTAACGTGGCCTATTCCGTCGCGCAACAGAATGACTGGGAAGCTACCGACCCGGCCTTCCGTGAAGCAAACGTGCAGGGTAAAAACCTGATCGAATGGCTGCCAGGCTCCACCATCTGGGCAGGTAAGCGCTTCTACCAACGTCATGACGTTCATATGATCGACTTCTACTACTGGGATATTTCTGGTCCTGGTGCCGGTCTGGAAAACATCGATGTTGGCTTCGGTAAACTCTCTCTGGCAGCAACCCGCTCCTCTGAAGCAGGTGGTTCTTCCTCTTTCGCCAGCAACGATATTTATGACTATACCAACGAAACCGCGAACGACGTTTTCGATGTGCGTTTAGCGCAGATGGAAATCAACCCGGGCGGCACATTAGAACTGGGTGTCGACTACGGTCGTGCCAACCTGCGTGATAACTATCGTCTGGTTGATGGCGCATCGAAAGACGGCTGGTTATTCACTGCTGAACATACTCAGAGTGTCCTGAAGGGCTTTAACAAGTTTGTTGTTCAGTACGCTACTGACTCGATGACCTCGCAGGGTAAAGGTCTGTCGCAGGGTTCTGGCGTCGCGTTTGATAACGAAAAATTTGCCTACAATATCAACAATAACGGTCACATGCTGCGTATCCTCGACCACGGTGCGATCTCCATGGGCGACAACTGGGACATGATGTACGTGGGTATGTACCAGGATATCAACTGGGATAACGACAACGGCACCAAGTGGTGGACCGTCGGTATTCGCCCGATGTACAAGTGGACGCCAATCATGAGCACCGTGATGGAAATCGGCTACGACAACGTCGAATCCCAGCGCACCGGCGACAAGAACAATCAGTACAAAATTACCCTCGCACAACAATGGCAGGCTGGCGACAGCATCTGGTCACGCCCGGCTATTCGTGTCTTCGCAACCTACGCCAAGTGGGATGAGAAATGGGGTTACGACTACACCGGTAACGCCAATACCAACACTAACTTCGGCAAAGCCGTTCCTGCTGATTTCAACGGCGGCAGCTTCGGTCGTGGCGACAGCGACGAGTGGACCTTCGGTGCCCAGATGGAAATCTGGTGGTAATAGCAAAACCTGGGCCGGATAAGGTGCTTGCGCCGCATCCGGCATAAAACAGGTTGTCATTATCTGAAAGGGGCGAAAGCCCCTCTGATTATCGGGTTTAGCGCGCTATTGCCTGGCTACCGCTGAGCTCCAGATTTTGAGGTGAAAACAATGAAAATGAATAAAAGTCTCATCGCCCTCTGTTTATCAGCAGGGTTACTGGCAAGCGCGCCTGGAATCAGCCTTGCCGATGTTAACTACGTACCGCAAAACACCAGCGACGCGCCAGCCATTCCATCTGCCGCGCTGCAACAACTCACCTGGACACCGGTCGATCAATCTAAAACCCAGACCACCCAACTGGCGACCGGCGGCCAACAACTGAACGTTGCTGGCATCAGTGGTCCGGTTGCTGCGTACAGCGTCCCGGCAAACATTGGCGAACTGACCCTGACGCTGACCAGCGAAGTGAACAAACAAACCAGCGTATTTGCGCCGAACGTGCTGATTCTTGATCAGAATATGACCCCATCAGCCTTCTTCCCCAGCAGTTATTTCACCTACCAGGAACCAGGCGTGATGAGTGCAGATCGTCTGGAAGGCGTTATGCGCCTGACACCGGCGTTGGGGCAGCAAAAACTTTATGTTCTGGTCTTTACCACGGAAAAAGATCTCCAGCAGACGACCCAACTGCTCGACCCGGCTAAAGCCTATGCCAAAGGCGTCGGTAACTCGATCCCGGATATTCCCGATCCGGTTGCTCGTCATACCAGCGATGGCTTACTGAAACTGAAAGTGAAAACGAACTCCAGCTCCAGCGTGTTGGTCGGGCCTTTATTTGGTTCTTCCGCTCCAGCTCCGGTTACGGTAGGCAACACTGCGGCACCAGCTGTGGCTGCACCCGCTCCGGCACCGGTGAAGAAAAGCGAGCCGATGCTCAACGACACGGAAAGTTATTTTAATACCGCGATCAAAAACGCTGTCGCGAAAGGTGATGTTGATAAGGCGTTAAAACTGCTTGATGAAGCTGAACGCCTGGGATCGACATCTGCCCGTTCCACCTTTATCAGCAGTGTAAAAGGCAAGGGGTAATTACGCCCCACAGTGCTGATTTTGCAACAACTGGTGCGTCTCCTGGCGCACCTTTTTTTTATGCTTCATTCCTGGGATATGAGCGATTTTTTATAGTACTTCATTTCTTCTTCACTAAGAATGTGCATTATCTCAATGCCTTATCAGAGATTCTTTTCCTTTCGCCGGTAGTGTCTGGACGCTCAGGCTACTTTTTCCAGTTATTTCATTTCTGTAATGCAGAGGTTTTATGTTAGGGAAGGTGCGAACAAGTTCCTGATATGAGATCATCATATTCATCCGGAGCGCATCCCAGAGGGACATCATGAG
>NZ_JAYQWM010000066.1:0-19675 GCF_036662595.1 Escherichia sp. Lx600-2
GGAGTTTTTTGCCAGACCAACAAATTCTAGTAGCTACACATTCACTCGCAGAGATTAATCGCTTTAACATAATTAGTGCCAGCACTGAGTCCTTTAAAATTATAAATCCATGTTCTATCCATAACGTCGTGCCATTGCTCCTTTCGGTGTTCACTGCAAACGGGAGCAGGAATTCCGTTGCAGTTCTTCGGCCGCCTGCTGTTGCAGCACGACCATCACTCTGCTGAGCATTGTCAGCGCCTGGGAAGGGGAACCGCCAAACGTCAATTTGATTTCGTTGGTGGTGTGGTGCTGTTCCAGGTCGAGAATATTTACTTCCACGTCTGCGCCCTTCTCATCCTTAGCCGTACAATGAATGCTGACCCGGGTCACCGGGTCCTTAACTGTCTGCAATGGTTTCTTCGTGCTGATGTTGATTGCGGTATTCTTCATTGCCCTGTTTCTCCTTGACCAGTGGTGGTAACCGACCCTACCGGGTGGCGGGGTCAGTCAGGAAATCATGCCTGGCCCTTGTTCTGCTTTTCAGCATGTTTACGCAGGTACTGCGTCAGATCGCCGTGAGCTTTACAAATGGCATTCATCTCGTCATTGGTCAGCACCAGAGTGTAAGTATCGTCGCTGAGGTTCTTAGCGGCCCGTTGTTTAGCTTCTTCCGCAATACGCGAAAACAGCGGGATTGCCGTGTCCGCAATCGTCGTCACGGTCTTTTTGTTCAGTACGCTGGAGACCGACACAGCTTTAGGCTCTGGCGTTTTGACCGGGTCTTTCATCTGCGGTGCCGGGGTCCTTTCCGGGGTCGGCTCCGGGTTAGTGCCCGCACTCCCGTCCACCAGCTGCGGTGGGGTGGTCTCATCGTTAGTACCTTCGCCGGACGTTTGTTCAGTCACGGTGGTTTCCGGGGGGGTCGCATTTGCGTCCGGCACGATGGCTGCTTTCGGCTTCATCGCTGCATCAATGTTGCCAGCTTTGACGAATTTCAGGGTTTTGGCCGTCGCCTTACCATAAACATCAATGGCTTTGGTGATGTTGTTGACCGCTTCATCGCCGCTGTAAAGGTATTCATCCAGCGCGACATACATACTCACTTCACCCTTCACCAACATGGCCTGGAGGGCTTCAGGCAGATCCAGGACGCGAACCATCTGACGCAGGTGCTGTTCGGTTTTACCGCGACGCTTCGCCAGTTCAGCGAACGTTTTGGGTTCTTCCGCGTCTTCAACCATCCGTTTGATGGAGAGCGCCTCAGCTACGACAGACAGAGCCAGATTTGAGTTACCGTCCAGCGTAAACTGCTCGGCACTGGCGCGGCTACCGCGAAACTCCTCGCATCGAATTAACGTGATCAATTCACGCCCTTCATCTGCCAGCTCGATGTTTGCCATCGCGACGGCACGGATACGGCATGCTCCCTGGCGCAGGACCGGACGGCCATTCAGAATCTGTACGACAATAGCTTGTACGCTTAAAGGATCGATCTTGTAGGACTCTTTCAGGCTGTTCAGGTGGGCTACCACGTCAGGTAATGAGTAGTAACTCTCCCCAATGCCAGCAGTACGGGTGTTAAACCCCTCTTCCTCTTCGACCACTGCCGGGTTAATGACTAGACCATTGCTTTTGCGTGCGCCGTTACCGGTACGCTCCAGGTAGGTGCGCAGGCTGATATCGTTGTTAGCGGTTTTTACATCATTTTCGACAGTGGACATGGTGCCTTCCTTTTAGTTTTCGTTTAGGGTGTTTGTTCGCTACAAAACAACAATACCAGGTTCGATTCATTTCCTAATAACCTGAGGCGAAAAAAAAGTAACTTTTTTTCCGGGGGTTATAGTACGCGATCCGTCCGTTTTAAATTCTCGCTAAGGAGGGCAAATTTCACTTTAGTGTGAAAAGCGGGTACATAAAGCAGGAATATGTCGAAAAAGTTACTTTCCCGGTTGCCTGAAAAAATGCCGTTGCAGCAAACACAAGGTGTGAACACCCCCCCGCCCCGGCGGCTCCGGGCAAAGGAGTATCCGATGAAGCTTTCCCGGCAGACCACAAATGATACGGCTGTAATCGAAGGCACCCGCAGATTACCGACCATATCGCCTCCCAGCGAGCCACCGAAGCCAAAAAAGACGGCATGAATTTTAATGCAGGCGTTGAGCTTGCATCTAAAAGGAACTGTGCAACGAGGACAAACATTACCATGATTGAACACCGCACAGAGATGCGCCAAACGGCCATTAAATCGCTTCAGGAAGCCGAAGAAGCATTGACGGCACTGGCTATGTCCTATGAGCTACAGCCCGATGATAAGGCCAGTTCGTGTCATCCACGGACCGGTACTCTCTCCACGGCCAGCCAGGTACGGAAATTGCGCCGTGTCGTCGAAAAGCAGAAAACTTGAAATTCGACAAGGCGGCGGGTAGCTATTTCCTGCATGTACAAACTAACAAGGGTTTAGCCGACGATAGAAAGGAAAAAAGGGTTTCCCCGACCGGAGAAACCCTTTTCTAAAGGTGCCATTAGCTTGCTGGCCCACATTCTGAAATGAGGGGGGTCGCCCCCCCTCTTTCAGCTACTTACCGGATTCGTAGTCCATCACAGCCGACACTTCCCGTGTACCGTCTTTTAGCCTCAGTTCGCAGAGCGAATTGCGCGTAAGCCAGGTGAATATCAACAGCGTAAGACATACTATCAATACGCACAAAACAACGGGTTGGTTCGGCAGTTTCATGGCCTTCTTCTCCTTGCATTTAAGCGGGTAAGAGGCTACTCTGAATGTGACTAGCATACAGGGGCCTCGGGTTAATTTGAAAAAATTACTCGGGGCTTTCTGCTTTTTACCACAGTCAAACAGTGAATCTGCTGGCTGGGGCAAAAGCCTCCAGCACCGAGGTTATTATACCACCCCGCCCCTTTTAAACGAACAGATCGTTCTCCTAAATATTTAATAAGTAAGTATTTCAGGTTTTGCTGCTTCGCAGGCTGTAACAGCAGGTGTCTGACGTAATAACTGATTAAACAGACGGATTCGAATCTCAACACTCAACGACGCCAGCTCGCCTGTTCCCCCGCTTCTTTCCGGCTGTAATCAGTCCGTTTTCGTACCAGCGATCAGTGACAAACGGTGAGCACGAACACTACTGTGCCGGAGGCTGTCCGGGTAATGGGCGATTTTCTCCAGTTCCTCATCGAGGCGGGTATACGTCAGCCTCCTGATTTTCAAGATTTCCTTGTGAAGCCAGCGTTTGATAAAGGGATTGCCGGAAAGCAGTACCAGGTCTGCATCCTCCACTTCATCAAAAAGCCAGACGGGTTTTGCCGGAGTAAGGCGGTAGAGCCAGGGGCGGGAAAACTCCCCCATTGCAATCAGAAACCAGACAACCATGCCAAGTGCGAACTCGATGACCAGCATCAGGGTAAACTGAATATCCCGGACGTCAGGCTCTCCGGTAAAGCTCATTAGGCGGTCGCCAGTTGCCAGACGCTGAATAATACAGACCAGCATCAGCAGAGCCAGTAACAGCGCCATGAGCAGCCCGCCGTTCACTTCAAAAGTAGCTTTCTGGACGCGATCAGGCGGCACCTGCTTACGGTAGCGGCCGACCACATCACCAATCATTACCCTGATGGCTATGCGTTCTTCATCGACCGTTGTTTCGGTAAATCCGGACGGGCCCGTTTCTGTTTGATTCATGTACCCTCTCCTCTCTCTGAAAAATAATGGTAAGACGCAAGCTGATCATACCAGGTGAGCAGGAGTGGTTTTGTCGGTTAAAGGCTGGAAAAAAACGGTTAAAAAAAGAGGGAAATGACAGCAAGAAGGTGGGATGCAGTAAGCGGCTTTGGTTCCCTCCGGTTCTGTGGGGAGGAAACGGCCAGAACAGCAGACCGATACGATGGGCGGGCGCTATTTTGTATCCAGAATTCGTGCCTTTTCTTCCCGCGTCGCCAGTCGGGCACTTCCGGAACGGTCGCGGATCAGCAGTGGCTTTTCCTTTTTCCAACCAGTGATAGCCGTTTCCCCGAAACGACGCGGTGCATTGCCATTCCAGCTGGCAATCACGTGATTATCGTGTACTTCCTTGATGACGACAGAATGAAGAGTCACCGTCTTAATGGTGGTGTTTCCCATTTTGGTCCGGGAGAGTGACCAGACGGTCATCCCCACCTCCAGCTGACTGAGTTTCATCTTTACTCCGGTAATATCGGGATACATCATTAAACGACGTGGAGACGTAGGTTAGCATAAGCACTCACAGCGGATACTGCCGCCAGATAACAGGGTGAGGTATCCGCCATGAGCAGTCTTTACGGCTGGCGTTATTCGGCCAGGGCGCGGGTAATAGACGCACGCTGACGCTGGCGCTCAGCCTTACGCTGGCTGCGGCGATATAGCGTCTTCGCGGCAGCGTAGCGACAATCTTCCGGGTGGTACCAGCAACAGCCGCAGGGCTCAGGCTGGGGTTTTCCGGCAAGTCCGAATGGTTTCATAATGTCACCTTTTAAATGGAATAATGTTCAGGTCCCGTCCATCAGGCCACGGGTTCATTAATGAAGCGGCGTTGCATAAACAGGTACAGATAACCCTCTGGCGAGAACATACAAAGATTCTCGGTAATACAGGCATCGAGGTACTTCGTGTCGCCAAGGAGTCGCTTAATGACAGCCAGCTGGTTAGCCGCAGACTGAATCAGCGGATAGCCATTCACGGCACGATGAATACCTGAGTGGAATAACGAACGAGCCTTTCCAATCTTTTCCCGGGTTGCGTCCATTTCCATATCGATAACAGACTGACGCGCAACATTAATAGCATTGCCGGATAACTCCGCGAAGCTAACCAGAGGCTTATTCATAAAAAACTCCTTCCAGGTATGTGAGCTTATTATATCAATACGGACTTTGCCCCAAACAACCCGACTCGAAATATTTTGGAAATTACTCTAATAACTAAAAATGGCACCCGGAAAATAGAATGAATTTATTTTAAGCTTGCCGAACATGGCTGGCGGCGGAATTAAATTTGACGGTTTTTGATATAAAATATAGAAAGAAGGAGGTTTTCTGAATACCTCCTTCACTGGCGCTCAGTTCGAGAATACGTTAACGCTGTACCGTTTACCGAGCACCTCGGCAGTGGTATCGACAATTTTCTGAATATCATCGGCAATCGCGGGTTTACTGAATGCGACGGTGTGCAGTTCACCAGCCTGTTCCGCCGTCGCACCATCATGAAAGCGGCTGGCATCGTAAAGCTGGACCCGGAGTGTCCGGGTATAATCGACATGGCCCATTATTCCTCTCCTGTTCAGTCAGGCGCTATACGCGTTAATAATCACTTTCTTCCGGTTGCGGCTGGGTGACAAACTGGTACTTCACCCCATTAGGGACGCCAACGGCTTTTGCTACAGATTCACACAGCAGCGACAGGTCATTCAGAGTCATCGGATATTCGATATCGACGGAATATAAGGCCCCGGCGTTCTCGGCCTCTTCGATATTTTTATACTGGGCACTGAAAATGGCTATGGTAGAGATTTCAAGGTTATGCATGAGTCAGTCCTTGTTAATAAAAAAGAAGCCACCGTAAGGTGGCTGAATAAAGGTTACTGGACCTGGCTGGCCTTTTTTTCCGCGTTCTTGTTGTAATCAACGCGGGCAATAACGACGGCAGCGGCCAGGAGTGCAGCGAGACCGCCGTAGAATACTGGTCGGGAGATATCGACGAACATATCGCTCAGGTTATCAACGCCGAGGAGAAATACGCAGATAATGACGATAAAGCGAACAGGTTTGCTGTAGAACAATTTCATCAGGAGCTATCCTTCTGGGGTGAAATGACACCAGCATTACACCATATCAGATGCCAATTTTTTTTCGGTAACGGGCCTATTTTGACAAGAAAAAAGACACATCAGGGAGGCAATGACGAGAGTATTTTCGAGGTGCCTATGGCCTGTCACTTCCTGAACTCAGGAAAAGAACGATGCTGTAGAACACAATCGAAATATAGAAAAGTAACTTTTCCACCGACGATATGTCCGGCGGCAAGTTATTCTTATGCAGGGCACAAATCAGTGAATTGGGTTCCGCGCGGGAAAGTCAAAAAAACTTGCATGTCGTTCCGGATGCCAGGCGACGTAGCACATAGATTTGGGCCTGTGTAAGCGGGGAGCTGGGACGTTTTGTGTCTGCCATAATGTTCCTTTTATAACGAGGGCTGTCCGGCTGACAGATTAGCGGACAGACCTGAAAATAACGTGCATATCCAGCACCTGGCTGAATCCCTGAGCGAGGCAAATGCCTTTACTCTTCCCCCCCCCGACAACAACAAAAATGCGTTGAGCTTCCTCTTCGGCCTGTTCATCAGTCATGCTTTTCTCGCGGATGTGCGAAGTAAACAGGCTCCAGTTTGCAGCGATAAAATCACGTACTTGATGCATTTCCGAATTCTCAGCGTCAATAACCATTTTTAGTGTCCTGTGTTAAATAAGGTCCGCCCTGTTAATAGATCAGGGACGGACTGTTTAAGCGAGATAGCCAGCCTGTGCCGTGGTTATCCATTCACCAGAGTGATTTTTGTGGGGGATACTTTGATACTAAAAGCATTAAATTTCTTTTTAAGAGCGAGTTCAAACCACGCCACCGGGATAGAGACCGAACTATCATCGCCGCCCAATGCCTCCTCTGCCTCGTCATACCATTCATCATCAACAGACGGATTCATCCCACGGGCATAGACAACCGTATCACGGGAAACAGGGGTTCCATCCAGAGATGCATTGGTAATCAGATAGACGCCATGATCTTTTACCAGAAGGATCTGTGGAGTCAGGCGGGCCGGGTCAATGTGTTTGGATGATGGCCAGAAAATTCCCCCCGTCTGGTTCATTTCCACTTCTGTTTTGCCCTCTTCGTTGAGAGGAGTACCGCCGGGGTAATTTGACGGTTCAAAAAGCTGTTCAATGGTTGCATTGAACCGTTCCGCCGAGCGGAGTTCTTCGAGGAGCTTTTTTACCCCAGCAATTTCGAATGTTAATGTGGTCATAAACTTATTCTCCATCCGTAGTCAGCATCAGATATCGGGTGGCCAGTAGCAACTCTTTGACGTCAGCAGTTGAAACCTCCCCTTTGCCTTCTACCGCGTCCTGCAAACGCTGACGCGTCGCCTGAATCGTCTCTGACGACAGTGACGCCAGTTTGCTCAATACAGCGTTAGCTTTTTCCACAGCGGGATACAGGGACTCTGAGGTGGTATTGTCTACATCGTTATCGAAAAACAGGTCAGACTCCATATTAATATTGTCTTCGAGCCAGCTGGTAAGAATATCAAGTAAAGACATAACTTTATTAATCTGCATTTTTCTCGCCCTCGGTTGATGTAATTCAAATATAACAAACTGTCTCGTCTGGCTAATAACCCAGAATGAAAAAAATAAGCGATTTATTAGATAGGACTGAATTAAATTTAAATGGAGTGCAGCCGGACTCAGTTTAAAAACACTCCGCGCTAAAGGCAGAAAAAAGCCTTCCGAAAGGGAAGGCTTATGCACTACATCAGGAAAAGAACTATCGCTGCTTCTGGAGCGCGATATACGCTGCGAAAACAGCTACCAACACCGTCATGAAGTAAACTAGATATGAACCAGATTGCCAGACATTAACGCCAAAAAACGAAATTAATTTTCCGTCCGGGATAACAGAAAAAATCAGGTTCCAGAATCCAACCAGAACGACCTGAGAGATAATCATTTTACCAAGCGATCCCAGTTCATGAGCCGCATACATTGCAGCCATGACAAATGTCAGAGCTACCACAAGCAGCGCAGACAAAGCCACAACCGAAATGCTCAGGCCGACGGATGTAAACAGAATGGCATCTTTAAAAGTCAGACCTGTAAAACCCCAGATCAGAATGGCTAAAATGAAAAACATAAGGATAAATTTCACTAGAATTGCGTCCCTCTTTCGGTGGCAGAGTGTCGGTCAGGATGCCTGTGGCGAGGCAACTACAGACAGAATTTAACACAAAAAATTTAATTACAAATCCGTTCACAGGCCTGTTTCAATGATTCTTTGGTATGGCTATGTGCGGCCTGATTTAACAATGCCCGGATGTGTAGTTCATCATGACCGTCAGCTACAAAGAGTTTGATTTTACTTTCAAGGCGGCTCATGGCTTCGTAGAGTTTTGCCTCTTTATTGTTCTTCATAAAGCGAAGAATGTAATCCGCAATAATATGCTCTGGTGGCGTTTTAATTTCACGGCAGCGATTGCTTGTCATGAGTTTTTCCTCAAGTTTGTGGCAAAATGGCACCATCTCATTTAAGCCTCCCTTTTCCGGTTGTATAATTAATTTGACCTGCTTTACACAGCGCCAGCAAACGGCGATCAAGAATATGCGACGGTTGCGGATTGCTTTCCCCGGCTGCAATCCGGTGACACTCTGCTTTGATCTCTCCGGCAAATAATGTCGAGAACGGCGTAGGAACTGGGGTAAGAATTTCGTTGAGTGCCCTGTCCAGCGCCAGATACTTATCCATATTCATGTCCTTGCAGGTAATTGAATGGATGGGGTTTAAATTTATTATACTGAATCGAGTTACTAAACTAATATCCTTCAGGATGAAGAAAGGAATCATCCACCTTCAGTATGTATTCGACATATAGGACACGTCTCTAAAATTTTTCGCGTTTTCGCGATTTACACCGACAGGCCTACCAGTCACCACCTTCGATATGAAGTTGCGTCGCAGAAACAGCCACCATTTCCTGCATTGGCTGGTCATGCTTGTTATGACTACTCCCAAGCAGTAGGCTCACCTTGCCGTTAGCGGAAAAAAACATAGCATCAGGAAAATGCTCTCTGACTTCCCCCAGCAATGTGTGCATCGACTGAGTCAGTCGGTAGAATCGACGTGCGGCAGTCGGCATTGCATCATCAAGGAGATCTCCGGCGTCGCCGTCCCCGCTGTTTATGAAACTCAGTACCTTATCTTCGTCCATTCGAACCTCTTTTTCAGTCATGTCATATATATCCATTGAGATATCTGTCAGCCTGAGCAACGACATCAGGCTGACCTTCGCTCACCCGGTAATAACGATGGCCTGTTCCAATTGTGGCTGGCGATCCCCCCGCAGCGCTACCGACTCCTGGAGGCGTGCGGAAGGCATCGTCATTGCCTTAAACCCCTCATCCCGCGAACGCACCAGCATCCCCCACGAATGGGTTTCACAGACATCGTTCTCGAAATTGGGTTCGGTCGACAGCAGTGATTCCATCTTCGGTTCGATGTGTACCGGCGCAATGTTTTTATAAACAGGGTGAACACGACACTGTTCAGACGCTTGTGCTCGGTAGCTCCCTTGCGCCAGCAGCACGTCATGGGAAACCAGGTCATAATCTGTATCTTCGACAAAAGTCTTCAGGGTGTGCGTTATTTTGCCGAATCCTTCGATATTCCAGACGGACACCATCGTAAACTCTTCAAACGCACGGGGACTTTTGACCAAAAATCCATTCAGCGCCCTACGCCCCTTCAGCATCCCCACCAGGTATTGCTTGTTGGGATAAGGGCGCATCGCAACAAGGTCATTACCAGTCAGGCGTAGCGACAGTTCCGGGACGCTTACGGAATCCAGCGTGCAAAGATTTCCCATCGGATGCAGGATTTTTGGTACAAGGTGCAAAAACATCGGTATTCTCCTCGTTTATTAAGCCTTCAATTATTGTGCCGTCGCCTGATGTATTTCGAACCAGAAGACAACCGGCTTTTCCGTGACTTCAATTAACCCAAATCGCTCTGCGGTTCTGAAGTTGACGCTGTATGCCCTGGCGCGTTCTACCTGGCGGCTTATTTCTTTCCTCATGCCTTTAACACTTAATGCACCTTTAAAGAGATTGCAGGGGGCGCAAGCCGGAAAAAGATTTTCGATTGCATGCAGTTCAGGGTGCATGACCTTACCGGTACTTCGAGCCCGGTGTGTCACTCGACTTCCAGCGGGGGCTCTGACCATTTCAAAATCCCGCCTCACCGGTTCAACATGATCGGCATGCCAGCCTTTTTCCGGCAAAGGACAGCCGCAGTAGGCACACCGACCGCCAAATTTCAAACGCAGTTCGGCTCGTTGCTCTTTGGATATTTTATTTTTTGGTTTTGAAAATCGCCCATCATCAGATTCAACCTTCGGGAGGAGTTCTGAAAAATTGGGTAATTCGATTACTGCGCCTTTGTTATTTAGAACTTTCACCGGACCTCCCAACCATATTAAGACGATTTTTTATTTATTTTCCTGAATTAGTTTTCGAATTTTAATCAGGTGTGGTCGGCTTAATTTGCATAGCTGTTCGGTCGCGGCATCCAGAGTGGGAAATACATGGGCCTCATTAATATCCAGTGTCCAGTATTTCGCTTTACCTTCTCCCAGATCAGATTCAAAGTAATTCCGCTTTACCCCAATCTGCTTTGGTCTTCCATTAATTCTGACGATTTCATGCCGCTCGTCGAAGATAAAACCCTCTCCGACCAACGTCAGGAGGACAAAAGGGCCCTCGGCCTTTTGCGTACCCAGCGAACTCATCTCATTATTCATACGACCTCCCCGGTAATACGCTTAAAGTTGACGACCCAGACCCACGGGTTGGCCTGCCAACTGTCCTCGCCGTACGTGTTTTTCCAGAGGCTGCGGAAGCCAAGAAAGTGCTTATCGCCAAGAACACAACATTCTGTTGGTGCGCCTTCAGCTTTGGCATCTTCCTCGCTGATGGTATTTAACCGCTCTACCCGCAAATCGGTAATTTCCAGTGCAATACGGCTGGCCCAGCGAGGCATATGGATTGAAGGTGTCCACGCACCTTCGAACTTCATATTTTCGGTACGAGGCTTCCAGTCGGCCTCATCAGGGATCGACCACAGCCCATAATCCCCCGACCGCTGTTCGCAGCTCGCCCGGTAAATGCGGGCTGCTTCAGTCCTGTCCATCACGATGTTGTCATTCCAGTCCACCGCGCACGCATCTTCATTCCCGAGCAATGAAAACGCCTCACGGACCGTAATGCGGTCGCCAACTACGCCGTACGGACAAGGCCGAAGCGCCGAGTATGGCTGGGTCCCTGTTGGAAGCCACCAGTCATGCGTGTGCCCGCGATGTCGCGGTGTTTGCGCAGGCCTTATAGACCATTCATCCGAACTATATTGAGGCTTTATAATCCGCCGCGTCTGTGTTTTCTGATCTGCCAGAATTGCCCGGACCATTTCATCATTAAAAAGCATTCCATGTGTCTTCACTGTGCTGTCTCCTTTCACACATGGTTCACACATTGAGAGGCCTATCCCTCTTTATCAGCCAGGCATACCGAAACTGTCGGTAGTTTTACGGGAACGGGCAACTGCCCCCCTACCTGATAAAGTGGTGTTCTCCCCCAAAATTAATCGTATTCCCCATCCACTACCGGCTCAGTCGTAATTTCATATTTCACTCCGCCGGGTACATCCAACGCTTTAGCGACGGACTCACACAGCAATGACAAATCATTCAGGGTCATTGGGTATTCAACTTCCAGGCTGTGCAGTGCATTGGCGCTGGCAGCAGCAGCCTTGTCAGCATGACAGGCATTAAAAACGAAAACGGTGGTTTTTTCTTGAATAGGCATAGTGCAATCCTCTGAATAATTAGCCCTGTGATCAGGGCGGTTTTTGATTAAATTTAAATGTTCGTTTTCAATAATTAGTGAATCTGTTAATCGGGTTGTGACTTATCATTTTCTCCAACCGAAGTGCTGTCGAGAAATGACCATTCTTGTTTGGGGCTTTTATATAATGCACTAGCCTCAGTACTCATCCACGACTCACAGGCTTTATAAGTCATGCCTTCCTCTCTAACGCGGTCCTTAAAATACGCCCAGGCTTGCAGATCAAGCGGCTGATACTCTTTCAGCGACTGGTCAAGCCTTTCCTTCCAGATTTTCTTCCGATGAGTAAAATGAGGAAAAGCCAGGAATGCATAACTACCTGCAACAAAAAAAAAGAACAGGAGTCCGCCCCATAGAGAATGTTTGAAAAACACCAGTCCTGGGAAAATCCATGCCACAATGGCAACAAATAAAAGAAGGTGCTCCTTCCCAGTAGGTTTATTAAAATGCCAGGAAATTGCAATACACTTTAATTTACTAAAGTGATTTTGTTTCTCCTTAATATCGGTCATATATCAGTCCTTACTTATAAAAAAATGGTTATTATTAGTCTGATGTAAAAGTTACTTTTCAAAACAGTCCCTTTAACGAATTCCGCACCTGCGCTCATTACAACACACACCATTCGGCGCTTTTTCCGTTAACGGGGCTATTTTCACGTTTTTTGCACGTATGTCTGATTTTGCTGGTGGGCTCACGCCAGCAGGCGGACCATGCGTTTCAACAGAGGCCTTAACAACGCCGCCGTCCTCTCCCGGCATTCATCCACATGCCGGAACCCCGTCTTTTTCGAAGACTGAGGGCCGGATAACATCCGCAGCTCCCAGATGACTTCCCGTAAGGTTCCTTCGCGCTCCGGCGAAATACACCCGGCTAATGTCTCCAGAAAGCGTTTTCTTACGGCCCGGTAATACAGACGTTCTTCCGGTTGCTGTGACGAAATCCGCAGGTTACAGAGGGTCAGGACAGCGTCAAGAGTCCTTGCCTTCAGTTCGTCTCCCGTCCGGGCCAGATGTAGCTGTTGTTCTGTCTCCAGTTGCGTCGTTATCCACCCCCCCAGAGGGGTTTTGTTGTAGGTGTGCAGTGCCACACAGGCCGCAACACAGCACCAGAAGCGCAGTTTCTGCCGCTGCCCCCGCAGTTTGCGGGCTACGAGCAAGCGATAATCGCTGTCGGCCAGGATCTTGAAACGGCGGCTGGCGAGCAGAGACGGCAGCGACGTCTGGTCGTTAATGCCAAGACGTGAATAGGCCTGCCCGCGTTGAGCGAGTCGATGGTACACCGCACCTTTCCCGCGCGAAATTCGGACGGCGCCGTATCTAAGCAGGTACTGTGCCGCCGCCACAGGGGTAAACTCACCGTCAGACACACGCTGGCGTAATCCGTCATATTCATGCCAGATAATCCAGGATGCCGTGTCTTCATCGACCGTCAGCTCATCCTCTTCTTCGAATGCAACGATGTTCAGGCCTTCCCCGCTACTCATCAGACTGCGGGAAGCTCGCTCATCCTCCCGACCGTCAAAATAGGCTATTTCGGATGACGGATCGGACAGCCCGTCAAATGACGTCCCGATACGGCCTTCCGGCAACTTCATCCAGCGTGGTGCTGGCATCGGCGTGCGGGGTACTGGTTGCATAGCTGGCTCATCGTCGAGAAGATCCAGTGCCCCCCCTTCCCACACCTGGCGGTAAAGTTCAATGGCACGAAATGGGCGCGGGTTAAAGCAATGCAGTGACCAGAGAAAGTCGATATGCAGCACGTTAGCCTCCTGCACCAGTCGAAACTGCGGCTCCGACATGCGGCGGTTATGCGCGGTATCTTCGATCTCGCCTGAAAGTAACTTTTCATGCACCGCTGCGGCCCGCTGAGCCTCCACGTAATCGAGGCTGCAACAGATATGGAACAGTCTTTCGGTCAGGGACGACGAGAACACATTGGGCTGAAGACGCACATACCCGCCCTCAAACACTTTGCGTCCGATATAATCCCGAAGGCTCCAGTCGTACTGAATTTTGGTCAGGAAACGCTGAAGGCGGTTGAGACCAGCCTGGTAGCCGTACTTCTCAGGGTCAGTGCGGAGTAAGGTTTCCATCGAGTGATCAATGCCGACGGCGCAGCATAGCGAGCATCCATAGCGAGCGCCGCAGGCAGAAGACCGGACAGTGGATTTCTCCGGCGTCCAGATACATTCCCCGGTCGCGTCTTTGTAAAGCGTGGCGAGGCTGAAGTTGTCCGGCAAAAAGCTTGGCAGCGGAAATCGCGCCAGAGAACCACAGGCCATCAGAAATGACCAGATATCCTGTGCCCGCCACTCTTTCACCGGGTACAGTTCGCCGCCGTGCTCCGTGAGCGAGACGCTGTCCGCCTGCCCGCCCATTCTTAGGATGTTGTCTGCCCGACGGGCGCTCTCATCATCGCGGGAACCCAGCATCAGGCACACTTTGTTGCGGACAGAAGCAGGTGCATTTTTCAGATAACGGGCTTTGGCCTGGCGCAGTGGAGAACGCTTTAGATCTGTAGCGCATTGACGCGTAGAAGAATTTGTCCAGGTTGGAAGTCCACGCCCGGTCAGAATGCGTCCGACCCAGCTCTGGGTCATGGACGGGCGGGCCACAAGGACGGTCAAAGGCAGTTCTTGTTCGGCAATAAAGGCTCTGAGCTGGCTGAGAACCTGCGTGGCCTGATGATGCATCTCAGGGTTTTCAATCAGGGTGTCAGACATCTGAATGAAGTGGTGCTGGCTGACGTTCGACCCGTTTCGTACTGCACGGATCAAGGCCATAAGGAACAAGTGCAGTAGCGAGTGAGAGTCTTTCCCGCCGCTGTAGCCGACGCACATGGTCCAGCCTTCGGTAATCGCATGATAAATGGCACTGGTTGCCGTCGTCACGCGCGAAGCGAGACTGACCGGCTCACCGGCATCAGTATAATTCAGATCCGCATCGGTCTTCAGTGTCTGCCAGACATCGCCCCATTTATCCTGCGTCAGAATGGCAGCGTTAGCCGCCTCAGAAAATTGAATTTCTGAGGGTAATTCAAGGAATGTTTCTTTCATTTCGATATACATATTATTTCCTGAATTGGCTTTCGCTGTATTGTCGCGATATTTATTAAATCCATTTAATATCTTCAGCGCAATATGTGAAGCTAAAAATAGTTAAATTGAAATCATGCCAATTTAATTAAATAACACTGAACAAATAAAATTACGCGGCAATAAATATATTATGTTCTCCACGCTCTCACGAATACTGCTGGGTAATTAAAACCGTCGCATTTGATTCCAGCTCTGCCAACGGAATTAGGGGCGTATTGAGCATCATGTCATCGCCGCAATGACGGGGTACAGCCGTCAGATGAAATGATTCTTTCATGACCCGGATGGAAGTTGTTTCCGTGCGGCAGGAGGGCATTACGTCCCGGAGCATCGTTTCCTGTCCGCTGCTGTCACTTTCAATAAACGCAGCCTGCGACATGAGAACCTCAATGTCCTCTTCCAATGTTTCGGACCAGTGGCAGTCATAGAAGAAAAACTCGGCGGCGTACAAATCATTTTCTTTCACGTATGCCGCCAGTTCACGGATACGCTTAGCCAGCGACGTATCAATGGAAAAGAAGACGCTTTGCGGGACATCACTCGCAAATTCATTGATGCAGCTAGCGGACAAAATCAGGATTTTATTGGTCATTTTCAGCTCTCCATGCCACCGGCTGTTCCGGTGGCAATCAGGGATTATCAGGCAGTCACGGGGCACAATTCGTCAAGTGAAGGCAGTAATTTGCTCAGGCTTTCGTACACGACGGGCATCAATTCAGTGACGCTGTGAAGCGCCATGCTGGTATTGTCTTCTTCGCTGAGAATGATAACTCCATCCTCACCAGGATTGTCGGGCGTGCTCTCGTCAGAGGCCAGGCGGTGGCGTGCAACGTCATAAGCCGATTCTGATTTTTTGCAGCTCATCAGATAGCATTGAGTGTATGTGTATTCGTGGTTGTACTGGTTCACTTTCACCAACGCATACTGAACACCGGCATCATGAGCTTCGTTCATCAGGCGAGAAAAATTAAAGCCTTCTTCGTAGTGGTGTGTATCTTTAGTCACCACAATAGTCGCACCGCCGAACTCGTTTTCGCGTGGTCGGTCGCAGACGAAAGCGGCATTGATTGTGACCATCTCAGGCAGGTTAAACACCGACAACACGGCAGTTGTTACCGCGATAGCGTGGTCGAGGTTAATGCTTTCATCATGGCAGATTGCCAGGCCTTTACCGGTGATTTCCGCTTTGAGTTCCAGCTCGTAATTGTCTTCTGGTGACTCCGACTGACCAAAAGTCGGCTCAAACGGATCGCACTCCGGGTGGTTCTGAATAATACCCAGGACAAGCAATTCAGTGAGGGAACACTCTGAAACCGGTTTAGACAGCAAGTGTTCACCTTCCGCCACATCCGTGTCTGTAACATACGCAATCGCGTCCAGTGCCATCTGTGCCTGTTCCTGTGAACAGAGAATTGTGAAGGATGCCTGAGTGTAATTGTTCGCCATTGCATAACTCCTTATTTAATTAAATGTGATTACTGTCTGTGAATAGATAATATCAAAACAGATACCTGCACCTAATAACCAATAATGAAATATGTTCGAAATTTTTATAGAGCAGACAGCGCCATATTTAATAATCCAACTTTTATTCTGGATACGGTGTAAAATAAATATACGGGAAAACAAAAAACCGCCACAAGGGCGGAATTTATTAGACGGGAAAGATTTGGTTATACGGTATGTGTCAGGGAGGAAGCAATGAGCCTGTCTGGTAACAGTGATTGTAGGGACGCAGACGAAATAACAAGCACCTGATCCAAGTGCGCTACACCTTCGTCGATATGTTGCTGGAATGCCGCTTCAGCTTCACCGCAGGAGTCCGCTTCGACCAGCATCACCTCTTCCTCATCATCAAACATCATGCGGCCTGAGATAATATACAGTCGGCTTAAGTCCGGGGTATTTACAGCGATGCCCTGTTCGTTAATCATCATTTTTCTCCGCCTTCAATTTTTAAATTTGTCAGTTCTGCTACGTGTAAAAAACAGCATCAGCCCTGTAAACCCGGACAGGTATCAACGTAGCTCATTGGTTTGCCGATCGCGGCGCTCAGGCGAAGGATTTCGCCGATGGAGACGTACCGAAGCATTTCCGAACGCCCGTGTTTCTGGTATTCATCCACCGACATAGTGCGCCAGTCCTTGTGCGGTGCGGTTTTGCACAACTGCCAGTTGTCGGCAATGGTCGGGCGACGCAGGACATATACACCCAGCGAAGGCGTGAGGCCACTGCCGAATGCCTGCTCCACCACAATACGTACTTCAGAGCCGTCGGGGCGTTTCAGTGTCTGAGTAATTTTAGTAATGAGCTGTTCGGATTCCATACTATTAACCTCGACCGTCAGTTGGGTTGCTGTAGGGATATTTTACCAAAGTCGGCTCTCTGGCTAATAAGTAAGAAGTGATTTTTTCATTCATTGAAGTTTCTTTCATATGGAATGAATATTAATTATTTAAACTGACTCGGCCTATTTTAATTATTATTAATCAGGGTATTTAATGTGCAAATTGGCAGGGCGCTGAATTACCGGGCATCCATTGCCCGGACAGTTTATTAAAAAAAACTGATAATGCCCCGCCGGAGAATTACGCCAATTCCTGTGAAGGCATGGTCTGGCTGAAAAGTTACTTTTCCCGGTTGCCCTGCCTTGATCCCGTATCGTTTATACCGGTCTGCTCTTACATCCTACCTGGGCAGCAGCTGGCTACGGTGATCGGGTATTAAAATAGAACCGGTCTGTTTTACCGCAGATTCAATGCCCCGCACCTAGCGTAAAATCGCCTTTCCCGGATGCCCTCCTTAGTCGTCCGGCACGATGGCGCTACTCCCAGCGATAAGGGGTAAAATAGTCCTCGTTAACAGCAAGAAATTCGGTCAGGGAATGCATCGCCTTCGTGTCATATGCCGTCACAATAAAACGGTATCCGTCCACCGTTTCGATGTAGCTGATCCCCCGTGGCGTGCAACTGGATTTCACAACTTCCGCCGTCATCATAAACTGCCCTTGCGGGAATTCCGGTGACAGGTAGATAAAGCCAGTGGTGGCTGATGACGGGTTGGCATTCATCAGCACGCCGTTAAATTGCTTTCCGTGCCGCGCCGGAATCAACGCGCTCCCCGCTGTCGCCTGAGTCATCAACTGGCGGATCAGGGTTTCCTCTTTATCTGAGCTGTAGGCGCGAACATCATTTTCAGCCCCGGAGCGTGAGTAGACGCCGACATGAGCAAGACGTCGGTACTCGTTACGCATATAGGCATGACAGGATGCACCGGCTCGCCCCTGAAGAGTGACGCCAAAGTCTTCACATAACATCAGTACCTGGCGCAGGTTTTTGTCATAGACCGTGGCAGAGAGCGCCAGGTTATAGCTGATGAATGTCAGCTCAAAAACCCGGGTATGTGCGTCACTAAGGTGTGCCTCCATGCGGATCACTGGTTTCTCCGTCATTGGAAACGGCGTACCGGCCAAGCAGTACGAGGTAACATCGCTAAAACACTCGTCGATCACACTGGCAATGACCGTATCGGCGTCAATGACAGCCGGAGCTGGAACATAAATCTGAAACTGTCCTTCAGTGCCCGGTTGGATCAGGACGGGGTATAGACGCGGGGAATTGAGTTGTTCGCAGTCGGCATTGATCAGTTCTGTCCAACCGGGTTTTCCGGTGGGAGCATCAAGGCGAAGACCCAGGTTATCGCAGAAGTCGACGATCTGGCGGGAGTGCTCCACCATCACTGCCCCGGAGAGTGTCAGACCGTGCGTAACCATCTGCATCTCACTCGTCCGGGTCTGGGAGTTCTGGGACCAGGGCTGTAATGAAAGCGTCGTCCGACTTAAGGAGGGAATGATGGTTTCATTCAGAGGTTCAATAAGCTGGCAATGCGCATACAGCCGGGTGGCGAGGAAGTCAAATATGAAGCTTGCCTGTTGTTTTGTGCTGGCCTGAATATAAAACATCGCATCCATGCCTGAATCCCGGGATGAAATACCGAAAAGTTTCATTTTTTACCTTAATGGATGAGCGATTTATAATCATGCGCCGACAGGTGGACGTTATGTACGCCATCGTTCCACTCAAAGAATAGCCGATATTTTGAATTAACTCGAATGGAAGAATACCGGTTTGCGGTCATTCTTAAGCGTTCGTACCGCAAACTACCAGATAACAATTCGCGTTCGTTTTTAACATTATTTAACGTTTCCAGTCTGCATGAAATCGCATTAATCAGTTCAGCAGGAATGCCTGCCGTGGATTTTCCATTACGGAAAAACTTTTCCAATCGCCTGTCTTTAAATGAATGGATCATATTTTCCTCCGTAACGAAATGAGTTTAAATAAATAAGAATTAAAAAAGCCTGAATCTAATTTATTACATCCCGAGGATTCTGGCTGCGACCGTCAGTTGTTTATCACTTAATGGAAATTTGCGTGATAACGTCGACTTCAGGCTGTTCAAAAAACTGTTCTCGCCGTCTTGCTGCGTGATGGCGTCCACCAGTTCTTGGTGGTTCTGACACCAGAGGTTGAACGCGGAAGTCTTTGATTGAACAGCACGTTGACGCTCTGCTGCCTGAGCGGCTGAGATCTTGCGAGCAGCTTCTGGGTATATGCGATACAGTGCAGTCAGGGTGTAACAGGTACGGGTAGTGACCAGGCTATAGCCAGTGGCATTACAGGCAATACAGCGGCTCTTATAAAAGTGATTGCGTTCGCCACGTCCATTGCATTTATTGCAAGTAACACGGTAAATATATTCCCCGGTGCCTTTTACTGAATCAATACACTTAATCTTAGCGTTATCGATTGCCATTCCGCTACGGTCAAAGTATTTATCCATTTTTGATTCCTCAGGTTTGGTCTGAAGTAATAATGACAGATTGGCCTCGCTGGCT
>NZ_JAYQWM010000067.1:0-19590 GCF_036662595.1 Escherichia sp. Lx600-2
CTTATCATCCACCATCTGTTTTAACGCATCTTCAGACGGTGTTGGCATTAATTTCTGTCGTTTATTTTCTTCATTATATCTGTTGTTTTGTTGAATTTCTTCCTGTTTGTGATTATTTTTTAACTCTGAATATTGTCTGTCTACAATATTTTCTTCGCCATGAATACTATTCTGAGTATCTCCGATATTCCCTTTATATTCTGTGACCATATTATCAACCTGATGTTTTACATCATTACGGATATTACTGTCCTGCGTTCTTTGATCAATAATGGCCTGATGCCCCTGATGGTCAGCAATAATATCCTGGCTGCCACCACCCGAAGGTACGCTCTCCATTCCTTTACCAATATCCCCACGGGATTCACGCCAGGCATTATCAACACCAGGCTGCACCTGTTCCTGAACAAAAGACCATGCCATCGCCCGACGGCGTTCTGCAATCTCCGGTGAACTGGTGTTTGTCAGAATAGCTTCGGCATCCTGCGGTGCGTGTTTCATCACATACTGTGCAAACTGTTGCGACAAATCTTCGCTCATCTGCCCACTCATGCTTTCAGTACGGGATGCCATTTCAGCATATTCATGGCTGCGGGTCATATTCGTCGTGTACTGGTCGTAACTCTGTTTCGCTGAGTTCAGGGCTGCAGACAACTGGTCCACGCGGGAATCGGCATTATTGTCAGTATGGCTGCCGGATTCACTGACTTTGCGACTGGTAAAGTAATCGCTGGCCTCTTTAAAGTCCTTACTGGCTTTAGCATCGATATCATGGCGAGCATCATGGGTAGCCCTGCTGCCACTACTTGCTGAATGTGAGTCATCATCCGTTGCATCCAGGCTCCCCTTAAATCCACCTCTGATGCCTACCCCACCACCAACACCAAGAATTTTAGGTTTAACCCCCCATTCAGCATGAGCATCAGCATACATTCCACCAGATAGCCTGGTACTTGTTGATGCCAGTTCCTGAGTCGCCTGCTCATTACTGATATTATGCGCCTTCGCATAGCTTTCCACTGCACTGCGCATACGGCTGGCCATCATGGAGTCCTGAGCACTCATCGTGCTGTCAGCACCACCGGTGACAGAATCACTGCTCCCCCGGTTAGAACCAAACTGACTGAGCGTGTTCCAGGCACTGGCAATACTGCTGCTGAACCCATGCAGGGCACTTTCTGCTCTGTTCGATGCTTCCCGGGCCATTTCCTGTTGTGCCGCCGCAATCTGACGCGTTGCATTGATGCCGACCGGTAACCGGGACATCGCTCCGCTTGCATCCATCACCATATTACCGTCACGGGTCTGTGTGGCGGTTGCGCCACTGCCGGTCTGGTACATCATCTGACCAAACGACGTGGTGCTGTTGGTGCTCCAGCTGAAGCCGTTAACATTCTCCGTCTGCATGTTGCCGTAGGAGTAATTACCGTCAACCACACTGCCTGCTGCACTGGCGGTCGGGCTGATAGCAGAGGAAGCGAAATGGCTGTACACACTGGAAAATCCTGCCCCGAGCCCCCTGACCATCATCCAGGATAATGGCGGGATCATCATGGAAAGATACCCGGCAGTGGAAGCCAGATCGGAGTATTTCAGCTGTATCTGTGAAATTTCCGAGAGCACCACCGGTGCACCATTCTGCTTTGCATAAAATGTCATGGCGCTGTTCAGAATGGCGTACAACATTGGCCATGACTGCAACCACATCAGGGCAAACACATAGCCTTTCAGGACGGACAGCGTCAGTTTGTTGAAGACAGCCGCCAGTACCAGGAGCGGGAAAATACCGATGGCGATCCCCGTCAGGATGGTCTGCGTCATGGGCAGTGTCCGCATCGCCACATGACCGATGGAGACATGTGCCAGACGTTGCTTCTCCATCGATGATGTGGTGGCCAGATTCACCAGGCTGGCCGAATCACCATTACGTGCGGCATAACTGGTGATCCCCTCCTTCAGCGCATTGATGGTGACATTCTGGCGGATGATCTGGCTGGCTGATTTACTTGAGCCATAGAAGTAACTGTAACTGTCGCCAATCAGCGTACTGAACAACAGGTTCGGATCAGGGCGTCCACCAAATAGCTGCTGGGCATAATAATGCCATGTTTTTCCGCCACTCTGTGTGTCCAGATTCAGCTTGTCTTTCAGCGAAACCGACGCGTCCTTACAGGTCACGAAATTATTATTGCTGTCATAAACGCCCCGCAGCGGACTGGGGCGGGAAAAAATCAGCGTGTAAGGATCAGCGGAGGCCATCAGTTCCTCCAGCGTGTATTTGTGGTTCAGGTAAATATCCCCCATCACGCAGTTCTGCACATAATCCTGGAAAAGATTGGCGATTTCCGGATTACGGGACAAAAAGTCGGTGCTTTTTGATACCAGTTCTGCGCCAAACAGCATCCCCGTTTTGCTGTAGGTGACACTGTCCGGTTGCGTGAAGATCATCTCGTAACTGGCCACCATTGCATGCCCGATACGGGTCGTCAGTGAAAGTGGCATCGCCAGTCCGACCGGCACATTATCCACCCGGTGAACTTTGACCAGGTCACTGTTATCAATAATCTGCACCGATGTGCGGACATTAACCAGCAGGCTGATAAGCACAAACACGGCCACCCAGCCCAGCAAATCCATCACGTTGTGCCGCTGTACCCACATTACGGCCACCGCGAGAACAGACAATGTGAGCGCAATTTTTTCAATGGAATCCCACGTCCGGGTCCCCATAAAGGCGGCAATGGCATTCAGGTTATTCCGCAACCACTCACCACCGGCAATCACATAAACTTCATTCACAGCGTGCTCCCTCCGAAGTGATAGTTGTTCTGGTAACGACTGAGCATGCGGGCGGAAAGCTGCTGACGCATGTAGCTCATCTGACGATCGACAACCAGCAGCGCATCCTGCTGTACCTGCACCTGTGACTGAAACGCCGCAATCTGCCGGGTGGCATCATTCATGTTGTCGTTAATATGTTCGATAACTGCTTCGTCATAATTTCCTGTGGCCACCATCGCCCGGGCCTGCTGTATCAGCTCCTGAATGTACTGCAGCAGGATGTCGTAACCGATATAGTCCGTCAGCTGGTAAATCATACTGTTGGAAACACCGAGCATTTGCGGGTCAACCAGGTATTTGAAGACGGGGATGGTGGTACTGGAAATAAAGCCTTTTTCCTTGTCATCCAGAGGCGTGTCACTGACCGCCTTGTTCTGAATGCTGGCCAGAAGTTTAGTAATCTGAGACTTCAGTGCATTATCCCGGCTGATGGTCACCGGTGTGTCTGCCACCACTTTCAGGCATTTATCAGAATCGTTGCAGTGATAAATTTTTGCTGTGCCGCCTTCCATCATGGCCCGGATAATTGAGCGGTCAGTGGTTCTGGCTGATAGCGGTGTGATTTCGCCGTTGGGACCAAACACCAGTGAGCCGGTCAGCGTCATCACAAATTCTTTCAGCTCTTTGTTGCCATCAAACATTCTGTTTTTGGAAAGCGCATTCCACATGATGTTGATGTTTTTGGTCACCCGCTCCTTATCCTTGTCGCTGGCTTTATCCCTGACGCTGTCAGATTTCCCGCCAACGGTACATCCCTGCCGGGAAGCCGCCCAGTCAGCAAAAATATTGCTCTCACCGGCAATGTCCTGACAGACTTTCTGCTGGGACACCTGCGTCCGGGGGAAAAGCCCGCCGATAATCCCCTGTGCAGCCTGGCAGGAACTGAGGTTCATACTGTTAATGTCGCTTGCCATTTTCTGCAGGAAGTCTTTTGCGGTTTTGATTTCCGGCACCGTTGTCTGCAGGGCAAGGTCAAAAAAGTAACCGGCAGCATTGCTCATAATCTGCTTAACAAAACGCTGCAGCTGCTCGCCATTAATAAAACTGAACGAACCGAGGTAGGCGTCGATGCCGCCACATCCGGCATTGATATCCGGCAGCGTCATGGAAATCAGCTGAACATTTTTGACCTGAGTACGGGCATACAGGGAGCCACCGTAAGCATAACCGGCGGCCTGCCCCTGCCAGACGCCCGGCTGTGTGGTATTGGAGGCGAAGCCCAGCTTGTTAAAGAACTGATTCATGTCGCTGTTCACATCCGCTGACGCTGCGGGTGTGACCGTCAGTAAAGCAGCACAAAGAACCAGAAGAGGTTTAATGCGTGGCATCATTCTTGCCCTCCCTTAATTTGTTCTCCCGGCGCATACGACATTTCAGCAGGAATATCCTGATATTTCCGTCCAGTCCTGCGGCTGTAATATATTTCAGACACCGAAATCCATCCCACAATTGCCCCCACAAAAAACACAACAGAAACAGAAAAGGTAAGGCACAGCGAAACGACAATTTCTACAGGGCTGGCGGGATAAAAAAGCCCCTGACGGATAAAGGGGATATTCAGGCTGACGATTATTCCCGTCGCGATGCCGGATATTCCGGCAATGAGTAACACCACCTGCTTATTTCGCACCTTTTTTTCCTCCGTACATCTGCAGAACGGTATCCATCCGCGCCATAAAACCGGCGGCATCCGTTGCCCCCTGTAAAAGCGGTAATGCCTCAAGCGTGTTGACGTTGACCAGGAAGGTGGTCGGTGTGGCCACCGGGATATTCGGGAAGAAGGTCTGCATCACGTCCGGTGGCACCGGTAATGCTTCCGGAAAGGCGGTATCCCCCTGACCATCCAGGGTGTAGGGAAAAACGGAAAAGCCGTACTGCTGTGCCAACTGCTTCAGTACCGGGTCAAACTGGTGACAGTAAGGGCAATGCCCCTGCATAAACAGCACCACCTTCCAGTCGGCCAGGTTAACCTGCCTGCCGTTGCTGAGGCGGAACCAGCGGGGAGCCGGCTTTTCTGTCCTGGCTGATGTGTCTGCTGCCGGTTGTGCAGGCTGCGCGGCCATGCCCTGCGGATTCCAGAGTCGTTCAATTTCATCCCGGGTGGAGGCCTGCACGGCAGCGGCTGCCAGCAACAGGGTGAACAACAGTGATTTAATGAGAGACATGTCTGCCCTCCTGCTGCCCTTCCATCATGGCCTGTTGTCTTGCTTCCAGCGCCTCACGCTCTTCCCGGCTGACACGGGCAATCCATGCATCCAGCACCTGGTATGCGCCGAACAGCACGAGAATGGCCGCAATCAACTCCGCCAGAAAAAAAGCCATCCAGGGTTTGCTGTAAACAAGACGGGCGACGATATGAAACCAGACACCCAGGGAAAATACCCACATTCCCGTAATATCAAGCCGGGGTAAAGAGAATCTGCGTTTACTTATCATGTTAAACTCCGGTTATTATTTACATGAGAGTATTTATGTCTGTAATATTCGCGTTTGTGTGATATTAATCAGATCAACCTCATTATTTTGTATGGTTTTTATTACCGTTTTATATGACTTAGCCTGTCATAAGCCCCCTTATAAAAAACCACATCACTCCGGACCATACTGATGACAACATAATACAGATAAATATTCTTCTGAACCCGTCGAAGCTCGTAACATTCGGTAATGAGCCAATAACCATTGGAACAACCATTGCTGCGCCCTGATTCATAATTGCACCACACAGAAACCAGAGACTGGCAGTCAGCACATATAAACACGCGATATTAATAACAAGGAAAACCAGTGAGCTCAGGAGAAACATTTTCCTGTCATTACGCTCAGAAAAAAAATAACCGGCAATAATGACAAATATTAACAGAACAACACCTGTAAACAGTTTCAAATAATCTTCACTCATAAATCAAATCCGCGATTAAAAATTGGGTTTAAAATCTTCAGAAACGTTTAGGAATTGTTTTGCCAGGTCGTCCTGCGAAATAAAGCCGTATGATAACGGGCGAACACTGCCCTGTTTCGGGTCAACCAGCATCATGGCCGGGAAATATTTCACGCCGAGGCGCTGCGCCTGCCCCTGGTCAGTCCGGGAATCCGGCAACAGCGGATTAATCACACCATCCACGGAAACGGGAATAACACTCAGACCATAGGTATCCCTGAAGCCATTAATGACCTGCGCCAGCTGCCCGTCGATGGGGTCCTGCCCCCGGTAAAAGAACATGATGCCGTAGTGTTCAGCCAGTTTCGCAATGGCCTGTCGCTGCTGCACCTGGTCTGCCGCCAGCTGGTTCCGGACCGTGCCGTTGTAATGGCTGTACTGCAGGTTATAGTCCAGTTCGGGATGCGCCAGCATGGATTTTTTGGCGCTCATGGTGAAAAGCCCGGCCTGCTGAGTCCAGTAATTCTGCAGCCGGAAATATTTCACAAAATTATCCACGCCGGGATACAGAATAGCTTCGTACAGCGCCCGCTTTGTTGCCGTCTGCAGTGCGGCCAGTTTCTGCATAATGTCCGGCTCCTGACGGGGGGCTGCAGGTACTGGTTTATTTTCTTTTTCCTTCGGATTTATTTTCTCGTTATACCACTGCCAGCCTGCATCTTTTCCTGACGCCGGAAAAATAAAGCAGCAGAGTAACAGTGGCAGTAATGCTTTATTCATCTTCATTCCTTTCATCACTTTTTCTTTCATCAGGTTTCTGCAGGTCAGTCAGGGCAGAAAAACAAAAATACAGAATAAACAGGAGCACACCGGAGTAAAAAATAACGAAAGCAGCAGCAAGTATCTCACCTGCAGTGGTTTCTTTTACCGTATCCCACGACCAGATAATTACCGGGGAAATGACAATCGCTGTAATCAAAAGCCGGATAAGAAAATCAATAAAACGGTTCGACGTGAATATGACTTTCATCATTTTCCCCGGTTATTTTCCCTACCTTACTGTCCTGCCTGTTTCAGCTGGTCAGCAATCTGCTCTTTCACTTTCTGCGTCAGAACACCACTGTCCGGGATTTTCTGGTTATTCATCAGGTCTTCGTAGAAGTTAGTGAAATCCAGTCTGTCGAACTGAATTTTCTGCAGCTCATCAACCGTAATCCCCCGACAGTCAGGATGCTTCGCACTGCCAAAACTGATACGCAGCTGTCCGTTGCGCCCCTGCTGCTGGACTATCTGCGCCAGCTTCGAATCAAACTGACAGTAACTGCGTTTTTTCTCCAGGCAGACACCCAGCACTTTCTTCGAACAGAACTCTCCGACACTGACGGTCAGTTTGTTTGATTTTGCTTTAGCCAGGGCTTTTTCATCACTGCTGCATTTGGCCAGCCCGATATCCTGTCCCCAGCCGCTGTCCTTACAGCAGTTGCTGTATCCGGCTGCAGCCTTCTTACAAAATTTCGCCTGACCGGTGAAAGCACGGACATCCACCCCGTTCAGCGCCGCAACATCCTTACCTGCTGCGGCCAGTGCCGCCAGCTGAGAAACGGCTTCGGCAAAATCATTACTCTTCCCGCTCTGAGCCTTATCGCATTCGCCATCGAGACAGAAGACGTCTCCCCCACAGACCATCATTTTCCCGGATGTTTTTGACTCACAGGAGTACGTGGCATATTCATGCAGACAGGCACCTTCTTCGGAGTAAAAGGCGCACTGGTGTGACACCAGGGTACAGGCAGGATTGTCGGTGTAGGTCTGACAGGTTCCCTTGTCTGCTGACTGTGTGACATACGTGTCCCGGTATGCCCAGCAGCTCTGGTACATGCTGTATGACTGACCGTCTTTCACCAGCGTCCTGTTCCCGCCAGCCTCCGTACATTCTGTTTTTGTCAGTTTCCCCAGCTCCTTGCTGAACGGGCAGCTTTCAGACCAGACAACATACGGGGTGTACGAGGCTTTTTTTACCCTGACAACCAGACGCAGCTTCATTGCCGTATGACGTCTGAATTTTGTATTCCCGACCCGGACGGGGTGAGATGACGTAAAAGCCACACCGGCAGTCAGTGTTTTCTGTACTGGTGTAAATGAGGCATCTGCTGAGTATTTGGCATTCCAGCTCAGTGGGGTTCCCAGTACTGTAATTGTCATAGGTACACTCTTCTGCAGGTAAGTACGACTCCAGCTGTAATGCGCATCGACAATTTCACCGGTAACGGGAGAGGTAATGGAGACAACATACTGACCATTCACTTCACGTGCAGGTAGCTGACTCATTTCATACTCCAGCGTCCGGGTTTCCCATGTGGTACTCCCCTGCAGCTCCATACGGGCAGTTCGTGTGCAGTACTGCTCCACCTGTAAATCCCGCTCACAGGAGTAATTCGTGTATTCACTCCGGCTAATCTCCTGCGCACTGCACTGCTGCCCGGTGTTTCCCACAATGCTGTCAGCCCGGTTCACCACATCCCTGCCGGTCTGGATAAACGGTGCATCCGGTGAAAGAATGTCTTTCGGCTTGTTCATGAATGACTCTGTGATGGTTTTTCCGGTTTCACCGGTCGCCCATTCCGTGGTGCCGTCATTTTTCAGGCCGCCATCCCCGCCGGCAGTCACGCCACCGTAGTATTTTGTCTCGTCCGGATTCGCGTTATAGCCGGGGATACTCTCCTGTGGCTTAAAGCCCTGAATACTGCTGCTTCCCTGTCCTTTGATCTGGTGAGCAAAATCAGAGCCGGCCCGGTAATCACTGTTGCTGTCAGCCTGTGCCATGCCGGCAACCAGAGCCAGTATCAGAGGTAAAATACGTTTCATTTCCCGGAATCTCCTTTCCCTGCCAGTAAATCATGAGCCACCTGCCGGCAGTCACCCGTGGCGGCCACTTTCTCCAGCGCCTGGCCGACCCGCAGGTTTCCCCGGATGATGTCGTATCCCTGACTGCAGAACACCACCAGTGCCGGTACACTGCGAATGCCGTACTGTGAAAACAGCGTCGGGTCGATCTGAACACCATCAGTCGCGCCGTCTTTCACCAGGGACAGTACGGCTTCAGCGGTGGTCTTCAGGTCATTGTTCACCATGCCCCGCAGTGTGGCGGGTATACCGTAGTGCCGGGTTTCGCCCAGCATTCGTTTCAGCCCCTCTTCGGGAATGGAAAACGACACAAAATACAGGGCACCCTGCCGGGGTTTCCCGTCCTGCGAAGCCTGCTGTTTACGAACCAGCTCATCCAGGAAATGGTTATCTGAACGCTGAAGGGGGTTTTCCAGCACCTGCTTCTCCGCCCAGGCTTTCAGCTGATGGTCAGGTTTTTCACGCAGTTGTCTGCTTAAATTTTCCTGCTGCTTCAGGAACTGGCGGTTTTCAGGAGTGTTCACGTTTTCTGACGCCATAACCGCCCCGTTCAGCATCATCAGCAGTGCTGCCAGAGATTTCATACTCAGCTTCATCATTCACCTCACAGGAAGACACAGTTACGTTTACGCCACATCAGGTAGCCGAAGTTTTTCTTTGTATTGGGCGGATTTTTCCCGGTTTCCCAGCGGGTCACACTGCGCCCGAACGGGTGGCACTGTCCGCTGTCCGGGTACATATTCACCATCTGATAACGCCAGCGTTCTTTGGGCAGGATTGGGGACGGATATTCATTACAGACGGCGTTATTTTTCCCGATGGTTTCCATAATCATGCCCTGACGGTGCAGCTTGAACGCCATGCGTTCACTGACCAGCAGGGAGGACTGCAACGGACTGGACTCATTACTCACCCAGCCATTGAACGGGTACATACTGCCCTGCGAACCGGCACACCAGAACAGAACATCGAGAGGCATATTAAAGGCGCTGGCAATGGCATCTGCTGCACAGGCCCCCTGTGCTATCGGATTGGCAAAGATGACAGCTTCCGGATTGAGAATGGTGGTCAGGCTGCTGTCCGTCCAGGTGGGGTCAATTTCAGAAAGATAAGCGATATCCAGGTCACCACCTTCCAGACAGCCCAGCGATGTGATGATGTTAAGCCAGTACGTCAGCGGGTATTTGTACCAGTGAACGTGATAGAACGCCCCGTTCACCTGCTTCTCATCTTTTTTCGCCGTTCCCTGTGCCGTTTTACCAAAAGCCGGCAGGCTGAAGCCCAGGTTAACCATGCATCCCGGTGACCGGGTGACGTCCGTCAGCGCCATCGGCTCCCAGTAACCAATGGCCAGCCCGATACGCCTGAACAGCGGCGGCGGTGCCGGACAAATCTGAATGGGCATCGACGGGTTCGCCGTGTCGGGGACCTTACCCTGACTGACTTTGATACTGCCCAGCGAGAGCGGGAAAATACAGCTCCAGCAGATATCCGTGATCGGGTTTACAAAACGCCCCTCACAGGCAGAATCCGCAGACGCTGCAGGGACATGACCGGCGAGAAGGAATAACATCAGCAGCCACAGGCTTCGCTTCATTTTCTGCCCTCCTCTGCCGGAATAAATTCCACCTTCAGGAAGCGATCGCCGGGAACGGCGCTCACCCGTGCCGGGACCTGATCAATGCCGAGGCGCTGGCAGAGCACACCGTTCTGGTCAAAGTAAACACGGCTGTCCAGAGACTTCTGCATCTCCGGGATACTGCCCTGCACGAGGATAATTTTGCTCTCCAGTGTGGGCGGCGTCTGGCGTTTCATCCAGGCCACCTGCGCCGGATCATCGCCATTGATGAAATACAGCGTCTGGTTAAAAGGAACATACTGCAGCGGATTCATCACTTCACCCTGACGGGCAAACACCCGCCCTTCGTTATCCCGGATATCCGCAGCCAGTCTGACGGACGGGTCAAACAACCGGCTACCGTATTTCTCCGTGCGTCCGATACCGGGCACGGCAGGGGGCCGCAGACTGTTGCGGATCACCCGCTCCTTAAAGGCATCCATTTTCCGGCCCATCTCACCGGACTGCTCCAGTGCCGTCAGGCGCTGCATGATCACCGTCAGCATGTCCGGCTCCTTTACCGGCCACAGATCGCCCCAGGTACCAAGATCGGCGGCGGCCACACTCTGCCCCCATATCAGCAGGGCAATCAGCCCCCGGCATCTCATGGTTCCGCCCTCATTCGCCGGGCAATATCCTGCTGGATTTCCCGGGTGATATCCGGAGCCCCCTGTACCACGGCAGGCGACACCAGAATGACCGCGTGGTGTTTCTGCTGCCACGCCTGCAGGCTGGCTTCCAGTGCCGTGTTAAAACGCGCTGAAAGGGCTTTTGACTGTGCTTCTGACAGTTGTTTCTGACTGGCGCTGTCAAAAAACGCATCCACGGTCTGTTTCATGTTGAAGGCGGCAGTCACCGGTGCGTTCAGTCTGACAATGCCGTAACTGATGGCTGCGTTCAGTAACACCATTGCCAGGTATCCCGGCACCGTCCACCACCAGTGGCTGCGTCGAGGGGCTGTAACGTCAGTCGTTTTTTGCGTTGTGGTCATGCAACACTCCTGTATTTCTCATGCTCTTCAAGCCAGGCTTCCAGCGAAGCCATCTCCGGCCCTGATTTCTTCCACGCCAGCTGCCACACCGCCTCATGAATACTCAGCCCCTCTTTACGCTTCTGCTGTACAAACTCAAAGTCCGGGCCGTCAGAGCTGTACATGGCACGGCTTAACGGGTCCACAAACAGACGGTGCCAGGAGGAATGGTTTTCCACCTGCAGCAGGAAGGAACTGAACCACTGGTCTTTGGCCGCACCAAACTTGCCAATCATGTCGCGCTGCAGTGGCAGGAACTGGTCCGGATACAGCTGGTTGTATTTCGCGAACTCCTTCGCACTCTGTTTGAGGATAATTTTGTAGGAGGAGTTACCCCATGCCGCACGGGCAGCACTGGATGCCTTGTCAGAGTCAAAGTCGACGATGTTCTGTGTGATGGTGATATAGGCACCGGTATGACGGCGGGCGGTACGGTAACCTTTCTCAATAAACTCACCGACCTTGTGATTTTTGAAGTCCAGCAGACGCCAGCCTTCATCAATAACGTTCAGTTTTTTGAGATTACGCGGCGTGCGGTACATCCTGTTCTCGATGTAGATAATCAGGGAGAACATCACCGCAACCAGCAGTGACGGACGGTCTTCCAGTCCGCCCAGCTCCAGCACCACCATTTTTGCGTCATCCCGCAGGGACGGCTCATCAGAGTTAAAATACTGGCCGTAAGTGCCGTTGGCAGTGTACTGGTCAAGCAGCACAATCATTTCGTCCAGACGGCTGCGGATAGTCGGTGACTCGGCATACTGCTCGCTGTCACTGGCGTTTTTCAGGAAATCCACCACGTCATCAATACGTGCCCTGTTCTCTTTGGTCCGCCATGATGCCCTGACGGCCTGCAGCAGCAGACCTTCATGCACTTCATCCAGGTTACCGTTGGGGCTGGCCATCACCGACAGCTGGTCGCGGACACGCTCCGCTGACTGGTCAATATCGGTGATGTTCGCAAACGGGTTAAAGCGCAGGGTTTCACCGTCCAGATATACGCCCCCCATGTTCTCACACAGGGACTTGTAGCCATCCCCCATGTCGAACACCACGGCAAAGCCCCCGGAGTCCAGCACGCTGCGGATAAGTGGCTGTATCAGCCCGGTTTTACCGGCCCCGGAGGTGCCACAGACCGCCATGTTGTAGTTGGTGTTATTCATCCCCCGGAAGAAAATATCGATAAACGCCAGCTGGTTACGGTAGGTGGGTGCCAGCAGACCTGCCGGTGTCAGGGGGTTATCCGCCACTAACGGCATCAGGTTGGCCACATTAAAGCTCTCTGCGCGCTGTACCACTCCGGCCTCTTTCAGCTGTTTAAACAACCCTTTCCCGGCCATAAAGGGCAGACAGGTCAGGAAATTGCGCATGTGGTTAAAGCGCGGTGAAATCAGCTCAAAACCGTTTTTACGGAAGCTGTTCAGGATGTCCTGCTCCACTTCCAGCGCCGTTTCATTATTGTCCTTGCAGAAGGCTGTGATGTTGAGGAAGTAGGACACCACGGAGGACTGACCGGAGCCCAGCCGCTGACGCAGTTCCCCCCACTCCTTCGCCTCTTTCTCCACGGACGGAAACCATTTGGCATAGGAGGTCTTCGACTTTTTCTCCAGGTCCATGTACTTCAGGTTGGCTTCGCTGTGGGTTTTCACCTGGTCTTCCACCACCAGAGTCAGCGTCAGGATGAACGGACAGGAGATGGACAGTTCCGGGTTCAGCAGGTTGCTGTAGTTGTCAGCCATGTTCCACAGGAAGGCGATTTCCGGGTTACGGGCCAGATGGAAATTCAGGATGCGGGCCGTGCTGTTCCTGCCGTTCTCACGCAGGCCCAGCGTCAGGTAATCAGCCCGGACTTTCAGATCAAAACTGTCCTCCACACACTGATAATTCAGATCAGAATACGGGTCCAGCTGACGTCTTTTCGGGTACAGGGAGTCCGGGTTATGGTTAATCATCTCCCCGACAATATCGATAAAGGCCTGTGCATCCACCGTCTGTGTGGTGATACTGGCCCCCTGTAACGACGCCCGGATGATTTTCACCAGGTTTTCCATTTCCAGAATGTCGGCCCGGCTTTTTTTCTTCGAAGGAGAACAGTACGAGATAAACACCCGGTAATGGCGCAGGGTCAGGGGCAGATTCATCCCCTCCGGCAGCGGAAACTGTGTCGCTGCCGCTTTCATATAATAGGCCCGGGTAATGGCGTTAAACCGTTCAGCCTGTTCACCTGACCAGGAGAACTCACGCAGCCCGTATTCAATCCTGTCACCAACCAGCTGACTGGACATCAGATGGATACACAACGGAATACCGCGCGGCAGTTTGGTGCGCAGCATGTGATCGAGGGCCTCCACAATGGACTCATTCGCCCCATTGATGGGGATGGCTTCCAGCATAAAGCCCATCGTGGTGTCATTCATGAACAGACCGGATTCCTGGTTGTAATCACGGTACGGCAGCAGACGGCTGAACTGCGGGAAGCTCATTTCGCCCAGAACTTCATTGGCCTTTGCGGATTCGTCAGGCAGTTTCAGTGCTGTGACGAGGGAGTTAACCGCCTGAGTGACGGCCTCAAGTGGGTTATTCACATGAATTCCTTAGTTGAAAATAAAGCGAGAAATGCGGTAGCCATGAAGGGAATACCTGTAATTAACGCGCCATTTCCCGGCGCATATACAAAGATTTCTGTTTTCTGAATATCCACTCATGTTCATCCGGAATTAAATCACTATGTTCTGCGACTGACTTATGCATAATGTTTTCTCTGTCTTTCCTGATACGCCTGACATTCAACGCACAACGTCACACCGGGAAATATTTTCCGCCGGGCTTCCGGAATAGGATTTCCGCATGCTTCACAGAGATAAACAGGAATACCATGAGCATTTATTTTCTGGCGTATCCGGTTTATTCCTGTCATGGTCAGTTGTTCTGTCACTGAATATGCTTCATCGGCTTCATCACTCACGGAATATTCCTCCCGACATGTTCTGACACGCTACCGCCCATCCCTTTTCACGCACAGGGCACTCGTTTTACAGGCAGATTTTGAATACAGAAAGCCCGCCGGCATTGCCGGCTGATATACAACTTCAGGGCCAGTTAATTAATACGTGGTTTTCCCCACGCAGACGGTTTAATAACAAAAAACACGCTGGATGGCTGATGATAAACATCCTGGTTATCAATATAAGGCGCTATCCATAATGCTGCCGTCTGCTCACCCGTTCTTAGCGGACGAGGAGGTGTTACCGGCGTAACTGAACTGACCGGAACAACCGTTTTCACTTCCCGGGCAGCGGTAAACAGCGGGCGAGGTGCCAGCAGTTTCTGCTCCGGATGTGCTGTCACCGCAGGTCTGCTGCCGGACGGAGTGGTCGCGGTGACGGTCTGCACCGGCATTGTCCGGAAGTTCCCTTCAGCCAGGCGCGGCAGTGATGCCGCAACCGGCTTTGCTTCTGAGGACTGCTCCAGTTTTTTGGCCTTCTCATTGGCCTGCTCCATCGTCATACAGGTATCTGATGTGGTGGCGTTACACTCAAATTCCGTATTAGTTCCGGCACAGCCAGAAAGTAATAACGTCCCCAGCAGAGGAATAAATAAAGAAATCTTTTTCATTACCCTTCTCCTTTTTTATTATTCTCCACAACAGCAGAAATTAACTCTGCTGTCAGATTTGTTTTCCCTGCACAGGGTTGTCCGAAGACTACTGTATTTCCCGGAGAAGAAAATAAGCTCATCGACATACCCTTCTTCATCACACCGACAGCTGCCATATTAAAATTGTGCGGCAATGATTCAGAACCGAATTCCTTCAGTGCAGGAAGTACGATTCTTGTGGTGCAGTTACTGAGAACAGCATTCATAAAATCATCTGATACGCTTTTATCCGGTACAGAGCGTGCAGTAATAATATTAATATTACGCATGTTCATTTTTATCTCCGTTGCTTCTGTTTGTTCGGTCATCAGGGAAATAAACATGGCATTTCCTGATTTTTTCCGGCAGGGAAGCATCTTCCGTAAGAACTTCCTTCAGATGTTCATCTGCAGTTGCGACCCGGACACATTTCATTTTTCCGGGTCGCATCGGATATTTTCCGGAGATCACCGCCAGCGAGACATACATCAGTGCCAGCGTTGCCCATAATGCGGTGAACAGTTGCATCAGAAACTGGTCAGTCTCCCTGGCATATTCTGCAGCATCCCCCCGGCGAAAACCGCACGTTACAGACGGAGGCATCGCTAAATCGGAACCAAAACTGTTCGAGCAGTATCGGACTGGATACAGCCCGGCTGGCGTTCTGCCCCTTACAAACTCGATCTCCTGAACCAGCAATTTCCCCGGTGTGGTGTTGTCCTTCCATAAAACCAGTAACGCCAGCAGAGCCATTGTGGCCAGCGGCAGAATGACGGCGTATTTCAGACACCAGAACAACCAACACAGGCCCTGGGCAACAACATACCGGGTGGCATGGCATATCTGACGGAGTGACATATTATTTGCCATCGTTGCCCCCTCCCTGGCTGCCGGACATAAACTGCTGCGGATTCAGGTTGCCCAGCTGCTTCAGCATCTGGTCAGTATTAAAGCCGTTAAGATGACTTTCAGCCGATGGCGGAACAGAAACCGGACTTTCCGGATTGTCTTCTTCCGCTCTGCTCTGCGTGCGTTCCAGCGCCATCTCTTCCACGGTTTTCAGCTGGAAGCCGTCCTGGAACACCACGGTCACTTCGTTGCCCGCACCAATCGGTATCACCGGGTGATACTGTTCGGCACGTTTGATGTAGTAGTCACTGAGCGTCTGTGCGGCTTTCGATGCGCCGCCACCGATACCCATTTTAAGGACATCGCCGGCCCCGTAAGCAGCGGTGGCACCCAGCCCGACAGCCGGCTGGGAGGCGCGCTCCATTCCCTGACCGATACCGTCAACAAATCCCGCGCCCCATGCCCAGCCGAGGATTTTGCCGTTACGCATCACCACTTCGCCCTTGATACCGTTTTTACCCCGGAAGCTGACATGCCCCTTAATCGGCATATCAATGGTTTTGCCGTCCTTCAGGCAGCTGATATTGCGGGTGCGTACAATGGCACGCTCACTGGAGACATCCCCCCAGGCTTCCAGCCCCACAAAACATCCCGTTGCGTCATACGTTTTGCTGTTCGGCATTTCCACCAGGCCGGTGATACGCAGCTGCATCGGCACCGTGGATTCATTACCGGTGACCGACGCATTGGCATCCGCCCCTTCAATCAGCATGGCTTTCGCAAAACTTCCTGACGGAATGTACGGCAGTGATGGTCCCTGTTTTCCCTCATTACGGGTAAACACCTTACGCTGTATCCGGTTAGGCACCGGCACAGACTGGTACGTCACCTGTGGTGGTGGCGTGACACCATTCCCGGGATAAAACGCCGTCGGCGGTGGAACAGCAACGCTGCCCTGCGGCGGGAAGGATACGGGGGTGTTTCCTGGCTGTGGTTCGCCTTCCGGGCCGGGCGGTGAGGCAGGCATCTGCGGTACAGGCTCACCGGTCGCCGTGACGGGATTAGCACCCAGGGCTTTCACCTGCTCTGCCAGGGCGGCATTATCCTGTCCCAGCTTTTCAATACGACGCTGGTCATCACCGCGCTGTTTGTTCAGGACATCCAGCTCGCGACGGATTTCCTCATACTGCTTCTGCATCTGCGCTGCCGTCACCTGCATCTCTGTGGTGGCATGCTGACGCACCTTGTCATCAAAGGTCGTATCCACCACACCGGTCATATCCGGCACGGGTTCCTGTTCAGCCACGGCCTCACCGTTACCGGACATGTCCACATCAGACAGATACAGTGCACCACCAATCGCGGAGGCTGCACCGACAACCACAATCCCCAGCCACAGGTACTGCTTGCGTTTCACAATGGTATTGATACTGGCCATCAGTTGCCCTCCCCGTCACGGATGACATACACATCCATGCGCGCACCTGCCAGTAACTGGCTGGCAGGCTGGCTGAACATCACGGCACGGGTTCCCGGCTGCCAGAAATCACTTTCCCGGATATTCAGGGCAGACAGCGTTTTATTTTCCACGGCAAAGCGGACCATCTTCAGGTGATTCCCCGTCCATACGGCATCTGCCACTGAAGACAGCCCCGCCGGGGCCTGCAGGGTTTCCTTTGTCACCGGGACCTGATACCAGCCTGCGGGTAATTTTCCGCCACGGACGGCCTGGCTGATGGTCACAAGCAGGGATTCGTAAGGCGTGGACGTTTCCCACGCACCGGCTTCTTCTCCGGTTCCGCGCAGGTCACTGACCAGCTGAATGGTACGCCCCGCGCCTTCACGGGGAACGGCCTGAATGGAAAGATTCAGACCACGTTCTGTTTCCAGAATGAACGTAAAGGGCTTTTTGTTGACGGTGGCCACCACCACACCGCCGGAGGCGGTCTGCTCATTATTGGTCAGGGCACCATCCAGACTGTTCACGGCGATAATCCGGTCACCGGGAACGGTAAACAGATTCGGGCTGGTATTGCTGATGGCAATACTGGCCTGACCACCGTTCACCATTGGCACCACGGTGGGGGCCAGCGTACCGTTTGCGGCCATCACGCTGCAGGAAAAAAACAGGCTGCCGAATATTATTGCCGTATTATTTTTTCTCATCGTCTGTTTCCCCGAAATTATCCAGCCAGGTCACCCCGTTTTCCCGCTTCAGAATAAGGATGTAATGTTTGATATCAGTGAAAGGTTTTGAATCACCAATCCAGGTTTTAAGCACACCACGAATTTCCACACGGCCATACTGAGGCCAGACACGAACACTGGTCTGGAAAAAGGCTGAGTTCACGTTATCGTTTTTAATACGCTTCGCTTCTTCAGCCAGAATAACTTTCATCTGGTTCTGTGCGCCCGGGCGGATATATTGCAGAAGCGCCTGATGTGAGGCATCGACGGTTTCTGATGAAACATTCAGACGGAGGGCAATAAATGACAGCGCCATCTGCTGTAAATAAGAGGCGTCGGCACTGTTCTGTGACACGGCAAAGGGAGCATTAAATGCCATTGGCGTCACGGCAGTGCGTTGCTCATTCTGAAGACGGTAGTTATTCACTCCCTGAATGACGTTAACAGAGAGGCTGAGAACAATAAGCACTGACATAAATATAAAGGCGATGGCCATTACACGACTGGTACTTAAACGGGCACCGTGTTCCATATAACAATCCTGGTATCAGTTCTATTTAATCCACTGCCGGAAACACGAATCGGGAACATTATGAAAAATACCGCGCAGCAGGGCTGTTGGCATATACCAGTAAATCAGGTCTCGTAACCAGGAACTGCCCCGCCCTTTTTTCAGTTTTTTAATCCCGAAATAAACCAGAACCGCTGCACCAATACCGAACAGATATTTCGATGTTGTGATACCCCAGCCAATACAGATTGCTGCGGGGATCAGTTCATCCAGTGGCAGGCCAAACCAGCGGCTCTGGTTGGTCAGTGTTTCCGGGAAACGATATTTCTTAAGTTTATTCTCGTCTCCCGACATCGTTTTATTTCCTGTCAGAGGCCAACGACGGCCATACCCACAGCAATAAATACAGAGATGATGGCGAAACCGGCCAGGAACTTGACGTTTTTGGTCATCATGTACATGACCGCACCGACCAGAACTTCAGCCAGAACAACCCATTTAACAATACTGGAGTCCTTACCGAAGGTCGCCTTAACCGTGTTGTTACCACTTGCCATCAGGTCCTGACCACTGCTGCTAGCGGCCATCGCCAGTTGCGGGAAGAACATCATCAGAACAGCAGCCGGGATCACAGCGCGAGCCAGGCGAAGCATATTCAGACGAGTGAATTTGGAAAAAAACGACTTCTTTTTGACGGGCGCAGAAGCACCCTGAACACTTAAAACGGCGTCCATATGATTCCTCTGTTTAATATTGATAGATAAAAACTAAAGTTCTTTAAATGTTGACTCGCTCTCTTCGGTCACCTCCCTGAATATTTCTTCGTTATAGAAATCAGGAAATCGTTTCAGATGATCTCTGAGACGGATCTGGACTTCTATCGTTTTACTTCTTCCACTACGATCTTTGGCCTTAATAAGTCGGTTATTTGTATCTTCATCGAGATACACCGAGACTGTTCTGCTTATACCGCCTCTCGCGTTACGCCTCCTCACTCAATTCACCTCTGTTTCCCGACTAATAAAATTATGATTGCACAGAAACCGACGAAAAAAAAACACGCCAAAATTGGCGTGCCTTATTTAACATTTACTTAACGCTATAAAATTCACGAATTATATTTAATAGCAAAT
>NZ_JAYQWM010000068.1:0-18602 GCF_036662595.1 Escherichia sp. Lx600-2
AATCGGCTCAAACATGAAGAAATGAAATGACTGAGTCAGCCGAGAAGAATTTCCCCGCTTATTCGCACCTTCCTTAAACCATTGTTCGCTTTTGGTAATTAATCCCGGAAATAATAACGATATACAATTTTCATTGTTGCTTGAGGAATACCGTTCACTTTTTGGTCTTGCCAGTTTGCGTTTTCAGGGCGACCAACATTTGCTGGATATTGCCTTCTGGTGCAACGAAAAAGGGGTCAGCGCCCGTCAGCAGCTTAGCGTTCAGCAACAAAATGGTATCTGGACATTAGTTCAAAGCGAAGAGGCGGAGATCCAACCACGCAGCGACGAAAAACGCATTCTGAGTAATGTTGCTGTACTGGAAGGTGCGCCGCCGCTATCGGAACACTGGCAACTGTTCAACAATAACGAAGTCCTGTTCAATGAAGCCCGTACCGCTCAGGCGGCGACGGTGGTCTTTTCTTTACAGCAAAATGCGCAAATCGAGCCACTGGCCCGCAGCATTCATACTCTGCGTCGCCAGCGCGGTAGTGCGATGAAAATCCTCGTACGGGAAAATACCGCTAGCCTGCGCGCCACCGATGAACGTTTGTTATTGGCCTGCGGTGCAAATATGGTTATCCCGTGGAATGCGCCACTCTCCCGCTGTCTGACGATGATCGAAAGCGTGCAAGGGCAGAAGTTTAGTCGCTATGTGCCGGAAGATATCACTACCTTGCTGTCAATGACCCAGCCGCTCAAACTGCGTGGTTTCCAGAAGTGGGATGTGTTCTGTAATGCCGTCAACAACATGATGAATAACCCTCTTTTGCCTGCCCACGGTAAAGGTGTTCTGGTTGCCCTACGTCCGGTACCGGGTATCCGCGTTGAGCAAGCCCTGACGCTATGTCGCCCTAACCGTACCGGCGATATCATGACCATTGGCGGTAATCGGCTGGTGCTGTTTCTCTCATTCTGTCGGATTAACGATCTGGATACCGCGTTGAATCATATTTTCCCATTGCCTACTGGCGACATTTTCTCAAACCGTATGGTCTGGTTTGAAGATGATCAAATCAGTGCCGAGCTGGTGCAGATGCGCCTGCTTGCCCCAGAACAATGGGGCATGCCGCTGCCTTTAACACAAAGTTCTAAACCGGTCATCAATGCCGAGCACGATGGTCGCCACTGGCGACGAATACCAGAACCCATGCGACTGTTAGATGATGCTGTGGAGCGCTCATCATGATGACCATCAGCGATATCATTGAAATTATTGTCGTTTGCGCACTGATATTTTTCCCGCTGGGCTATCTGGCGCGGCACTCTTTGCGACGCATTCGCGACACCTTACGTTTGTTCTTTGCTAAACCTCGTTATGTTAAACCGGCTGGGACGTTACGCCGCACGGAAAAAGCCAGGGCAACCAAAAAATGACTCAATTTACGCAAAATACCGCCATGCCTTCTTCCCTCTGGCAATACTGGCGCGGCCTTTCCGGCTGGAACTTCTATTTTCTGGTTAAGTTCGGCCTGTTGTGGGCGGGATATCTTAACTTCCATCCGCTCCTCAATTTGGTGTTTGCCGCGTTTCTGCTGATGCCCATTCCGCGCTACAGCCTGCATCGCTTGCGCCACTGGATTGCCCTGCCGATCGGCTTTGCTTTGTTCTGGCATGACACCTGGTTGCCTGGCCCGGAAAGCATAATGAGCCAGGGTTCGCAGGTGGCGGGGTTCAGTACCGATTATTTAATCGACCTTGTCACACGCTTTATTAACTGGCAGATGATTGGGGCCATTTTTGTTTTATTAGTGGCCTGGTTATTCTTGTCACAATGGATTCGCATTACCGTTTTTGTGGTTGCCATACTGCTATGGCTGAACGTACTTACCCTGGCGGGACCAAGTTTCTCCTTGTGGCCAGCCGGTCAACCGACGACCACTGTAACAACGACGGGTGGTAACGCAGCGGCAACCGTTGCGGCGACGGGTGGCGCACCGGTAGTGGGTGATATGCCCGCACAAACTGCACCGCCAACAACGGCGAACCTTAACGCCTGGCTGAATAATTTCTATAACGCGGAGGCGAAACGTAAATCGATCTTCCCGTCTTCGCTGCCCGCTGATGCTCAGCCATTTGAACTACTGGTGATTAATATCTGTTCGCTTTCCTGGTCGGATATAGAAGCCGCCGGGTTGATGTCGCATCCGCTGTGGTCGCATTTCGATATTGAGTTCAAGAACTTTAACTCCGCCACCTCCTACAGTGGCCCGGCAGCGATCCGTTTACTGCGCGCCAGCTGCGGGCAGACTTCGCACACTAATCTGTATCAACCGGCAAATAACGACTGCTATCTGTTTGATAACCTGTCGAAACTGGGCTTTACCCAGCACCTGATGATGGGATATAACGGCCAGTTCGGCGGTTTTTTGAAAGAAGTTCGCGAAAATGGCGGCATGCAGACTGAATTGATGGATCAAACAAATCTGCCGGTTATTTTGCTGGGCTTTGATGGTTCGCCGGTTTATGACGATACCGCCGTGCTTAACCGCTGGCTGGACGTTACCGAAAAAGATAAAAACAGCCGTAGTGCCACGTTCTACAACACGCTTCCACTGCATGACGGCAACCATTATCCGGGCGTCAGCAAAACAGCGGATTACAAAGCGCGGGCGCAGAAATTCTTTGATGAACTGGACGCCTTCTTTACTGAACTGGAGAAATCGGGTCGTAAAGTGATGGTGGTCGTGGTGCCGGAACACGGCGGCGCGCTGAAGGGCGACAGAATGCAGGTATCTGGCCTACGTGATATCCCTAGCCCGTCTATCACCGACGTCCCCGTTGGGGTGAAATTCTTCGGCATGAAGGCACCACATCAGGGGGCACCGATTGTCATCGACCAACCGAGCAGCTTCCTGGCTATCTCCGATCTGGTGGTTCGCGTTCTTGATGGCAAGATTTTCACCGAAGATAATGTTGACTGGAAAAAACTCACCAGTGGGTTGCCACAAACAGCACCGGTCTCCGAGAACTCAAATGCAGTAGTTATTCAATACCAGGATAAACCGTACGTTCGCCTGAACGGCGGCGACTGGGTGCCTTACCCGCAGTAAGCACGAAAAAGGCCGCAGAGTTTCACCCCTGCGGCCTGGTCCGGGCGCAAATTGCCATTACGGCAGCCTGACGCCCGCATGACACGTTACTTCCGCTTGTTCAGCCAGTTCACGATCATACTGGCAAGAATGCCAGCAATGACCGGAGCCGCTAAATCATGCCAGAAGGCCATGCCCAGTTCTGCGAGCGTCATATAGCCGCCTGTGTTGTAATGACAACGTTTCGCGGCTATTCTTGAATGGTCTAGGTTCAAGATTAGCCCCCGTGGTGTTGTCAGGTGCATACCTGCAACGTGCGGGGGTTTTCTCTCTCCAGCAACCAATGCCACCAGGGATTAAGCCCCCGCAACATTGCGCATCACCGGAATCCTTCCGGCTTATCGCTGATTCTACGACTGTTTTTCTGTTCCGGAATCCGTCACGTCTTCACTCTGTGCTGCGCATTCCGCAGAATATTATCCGCTTGCAATCGTTGCATTTTTCTTACGAAAAAGGCCGCAGAGTTTCACCCCTGCGGCCTGGTCCGGGCGCAAATTGCCATTACGGCAGCCTGACGCCCGCATGACACGTTACTTCCGCTTGTTCAGCCAGTTCACGATCATACTGGCAAGAATGCCAGCAATGACCGGAGCCGCTAAATCATGCCAGAAGGCCATGCCCAGTTCTGCGAGCGTCATATAGCCGCCTGTGTTGTAATGACAACGTTTCGCGGCTATTCTTGAATGGTCTAGGTTCAAGATTAGCCCCCGTGGTGTTGTCAGGTGCATACCTGCAACGTGCGGGGGTTTTCTCTCTCCAGCAACCAATGCCACCAGGGATTAAGCCCCCGCAACATTGCGCCTCACCGGAACCCTTCCGGCTTGCCGCTAATTTTACGATTGCTTTTTACTGTCAGCACTCGGCAATCTTCCTCATTGCGTGATGCCTTCCAGCTTAATTTCTTAATTTGCAATAGTTGCAGTTCATATCCGGGCTGACTCCAGACTGGTAGTGAAATGCGCAATTTTGTAGAATTGCGCCTCCTCGCGACCTCCCCAGTGAATCTGTTGCCTCATTTTTTACATACTGCGTATTCGACTTCTCCACCTGTTGCGCAAGAGAAACTGGGTTTATTCATTTTTGCGAGGCCGACTTCTTTCTGGACAGGACTTTATGCAGCACAACACACTACCGAAACACGATCAGAAATTGCCGTTTACACGCTACGACTTCGGCTGGGTTTTATTATGCATAGGCATGGCGATTGGTGCCGGAACCGTACTGATGCCAGTACAAATTGGCTTGAAGGGAATTTGGGTATTTATTACCGCAGCGATCATTGCTTATCCTGCCACCTGGGTAGTGCAGGACATTTATTTAAAAACCCTTTCTGAAAGCGATTCCTGTAATGACTACACCGATATTATCAGTCATTACCTGGGGAAGAACTGGGGAATTTTCCTCGGGGTTATCTACTTTTTGATGATTATCCACGGGATTTTTATCTACTCTCTCTCCGTGGTTTTCGACAGCGCCTCGTACCTGAAAACCTTCGGTTTAACCGATGCCGATCTTTCACAATCTCTACTTTATAAAGTCGCTATTTTCGCCGTACTGGTAGCGATTGCGTCTGGTGGTGAACGATTACTGTTTAAGATTTCTGGGCCAATGGTGGTGGTCAAAGTAGGGATTATTGTCGTGTTCGGTTTTGCGATGATCCCGCACTGGAATTTCGCCAATATAACCGCCTTCCCGCAAGCCTCCGTCTTTTTCCGCGATGTCCTGCTTACCATTCCATTTTGCTTCTTTTCTGCAGTATTTATTCAGGTACTTAACCCAATGAATATTGCCTATCGTAAACGGGAAGCGGATAAAGTACTGGCAACCCGGCTCGCGCTGCGTACCCACCGAATTAGTTATATCACGCTCATCGCGGTGATACTGTTTTTTGCCTTTTCGTTTACCTTCTCAATTAGCCACGAAGAAGCCGTTTCTGCCTTTGAACAAAATATCTCGGCACTGGCACTGGCCGCGCAGGTGATCCCTGGGCATATCATTCATATCACCTCTACGGTGCTGAATATCTTTGCCGTACTGACCGCATTCTTTGGCATTTATCTCGGTTTCCACGAGGCCATTAAAGGCATTATTCTCAATCTGTTAAGCCGAATTATTGATACCAAGAAAATTAACTCACGCATGCTGACTCTGGCGATCTGCGCTTTTATCGTCATTACGTTGACGATTTGGGTTTCGTTTCGTGTATCGGTGCTGGTGTTCTTTCAGTTGGGAAGCCCATTATATGGCATTGTGTCGTGCCTCATTCCGTTTTTCCTGATCTATAAAGTCGCACAACTGGAAAAACTTCGCGGATTTAAAGCCTGGCTGATTCTGCTTTACGGCATTTTGCTATGCTTGTCGCCACTGTTGAAGCTGATTGAGTAAACCGGAGCGCATGGCCCCGGTTTTGTGAGTTAACGCTGCGGATTTTCATCCTGATCAACAGCAAAACAAGCTACCAGTTGACCGCCGTAGTCTTTTAGCTGCGGCTGCAACTGGGTGCAGGGGCCGAAGCGCCGACGACAGCGGGCGTTAAACGCGCAGCCCGGCGGTGGATTCAGCGGGCTTGGCAGTTCACCGGTGAGTTTGATGCGCTCGCGGCGATCGTCCGGGTTCAGGCGTGGTGTAGCGGAAAGTAGCGCCTGAGTGTACGGATGACGCGGGTTATTGAAGATTTGGTCTTTCGTTCCCTTCTCCACGCAGCGGCCCAGGTACATCACCATCACTTCATCAGCAATGTGCTCCACCACCGACAGGTCGTGGGAGATGAAGACATAAGAAAGCCCCAGTTCCTGCTGCAAATCCATCATCAGGTTGAGCACCTGTGCACGCACCGAGACGTCCAGCGCGGAGACCGGTTCATCGGCAATCACCACGTCCGGGTCGAGCATCAGACCACGGGCAATAGCGATACGCTGACGTTGTCCGCCGGAGAACATATGCGGATAGCGGTCATAGTGCTCGGTTTTCAGGCCGACTTTCGCCATCATCGACAGGGCTTTTTCCCGACGCTGTTCTTTGCTTAAACTGGTGTTGATCAGCAGCGGCTCTTCAAGAATTTGCCCGACTTTTTTACGCGGATTCAGCGAACCGTAAGGGTTCTGGAAGACAATCTGGATTTTCTGCCGACGCAGCTTCTGCGCCTGCGGATCGTGCTTAAGCAGATCCTGCCCCTGGTAATACAGCTCGCCGCCGGTGGGCGTTTCAATCATCGTCAGCAACCGACCGAGGGTCGATTTACCGCAGCCAGATTCACCTACTACCGCCAGCGTTTTGCCACGTTCAAGGTTAAACGAAACGCCGTCCAGCGCCTTCACCAGACGTTCCGGAGCGAACATACCTTTCTTCACCGGATAATGTTTTTTCAGGTCGATAGCCTGCAACAGCGGTTGTTGCGAGGTGGCCTCTTGCGTACTCATAGTGTCGGCCTCCCGGCATCATCAAGTGGGTAATGGCATTTGGACTGACGCCCGTCAGCGAGCATATTCAGCGCCGGTTCTTCAGCGCGACATCTGTCAGTGGCATAGGGGCAGCGCGGGTTAAGCAGGCAGCCGTTCGGGCGGTCGTACTTGCCGGGAACAACGCCAGGCAACGATGCCAGACGTTCTTTGTCCTGAGCAAATTCCGGCAGCGCACGCAGCAATGCCTGAGTATACGGGTGACGCGGCGCATGGAAGATGGCGTGCGCATCGCCCGTTTCCACCACCTGACCGGCATACATCACGATGATTTTATGTGCCGCTTCCGCCACCAGCGCCAGGTCATGGGTAATTAACACCAGCGCCATGTTCTCTTTCTGCTGTAGCTCCAGCAGTAGTTCAATGATTTGCGCCTGAATGGTCACGTCCAGCGCAGTGGTTGGTTCATCGGCAATCAGCAGTTTTGGCCGACAGGCAATCGCCATGGCGATCATCACGCGCTGGCTCATGCCGCCGGAAAGCTGATGCGGGTAAACATCCAGACGCGATGCCGGATCGGGAATACCGACCTGATTCAGCAGGTCAATCGCCCGCTGACGGCGAGTACTCTTATTACCGCCCTGATGCACCTTAATCGCTTCCATAATCTGGAAACCCACGGTGTAGCACGGGTTAAGGCTGGTCATCGGGTCCTGGAAGATCATCGCCACTTCGGCACCCACCAGGTTGCGGCGCTCTTTTTCCGAGATACGCTGCAAATCCTGACCGTTAAACTCCAGCTTTTCCGCCATCACGCGGCCCGGATAATCAATCAGCCCCATAATCGCCAGCGAACTGACCGACTTACCGGAGCCAGACTCACCCACAATCCCGACTACTTCGCCCTGTTTTACGCTGTAGCTGATGCGGTCTACGGCGCGGAACGGTGCGCTTTCGTCGCCGAAATGCACCGATAATTTATCTACATTTAATAACGCCATCTCGAACCTCTTACTGCTTCAGTTTGGGATCGAGCGCGTCACGCAGACCGTCACCCATCAGGTTAAATGCCAGCACCGTCAGCAGGATCGCCAGACCCGGGAAGGTCACGACCCACCAGGCGCTTTGCGCGAACTGCAACACGTCGGAGAGCATGGTGCCCCACTCCGGCGTTGGCGGCTGCGCCCCCATGCCGAGGAAACCAAGAGCAGCCATATCGAGAATGGCGTTAGAGAAACCGAGCGACGCCTGAACAATCAGCGGCGCAAGGCAGTTCGGGAAGATGTTAATAAACATCTGGCGCATCGCCCCGGCACCTGCCACGCGAGAAGCTGTAACGTAATCGCGATTCACCTCCACCAGCACGGCGGCGCGGGTTAAGCGCACATAGTGCGGCAAGGCAACGAAGGTTAGCGCCAGCGCGGCGTTACCAATCGACGGGCCGAAAATCGCCACCAGCACCAGTGCCAACAGCAGACTTGGCAGCGCCAGCATGATATCGACCACGCGCATGATGATGTTATCGACCAGGCCGCCGAAGTAACCGGCGATCAGGCCGAGAATAACGCCCATAATCAGCGATAACACCACCACCAGACAGCCAACCAGCAGCGACAAGCGCGCGCCGTACATCAGCCGCGACAGCACATCACGGCCTACGTCATCGGTGCCCAGCAAGTGCGCCATGCTGCCGCCTTCCTGCCAGGCTGGCGGGGCGAGCAGTGCATCGCGGAACTGTTCAGCCGGGTTATAGGGCGCAATCCAGTTGGCAAAGATCGCGATAAACAGCACGATGACGACGTAAACCAGCCCGACGACCGCGCCTTTGTTGCGTTTAAAATAGTGCCAGAACTCCTGTAACGGGGTCATCGGCACCGGTGCGCTAATCACTTTATTTTCAGTAACCTGTGACATGATGTCCCCTTACTTCTTATGACGAATACGCGGGTTCACCACGCCGTACAGCAGATCGACCAGCAGGTTGACGAGGATAATCATCGTCGCCACCAGCAATACGCCGCCCTGCACTACCGGATAGTCGCGGCGTTGCAGTGCGTCAATCAACCAGCGCCCCAGACCGGGCCACGAGAAGATGGTTTCGGTCAGAATCGCCCCCGCCAGCAATGTTCCCACCTGGAGGCCGATAACGGTCACTACCGGCAGCATCGCGTTACGCAGCGCATGGACGATAATCACCCGCATGCGGGTCAACCCTTTGGCGCGCGCGGTGCGGATGTAATCTTCACCCAGCACTTCCAGCATCGAGGAGCGCGTCATACGCACAATGACCGCCAGCGGGATGGTACCCAGCACAATGGCGGGCAAGATCATATGGGCGACGGCATCGATAAAGTTGCCGTCTTCACCCCAGATGGCGGTGTCGATCAGCATAAAACCGGTTAACGGATTGGAGTCATCGAGGAACACCATATCGCTCACGCGACCGGAGACGGGCGTCAGGTTCCAGTGCACCGAAACCAGCATGATCAGCATCATGCCCCACCAGAAGATCGGCATCGAGTAGCCGGTCAGTGCCAGGCCAACCGCAGTGTGATCGAAAATGGAACCGCGTTTAACCGCAGCCAGCACACCAACCGGAATACCGACTGCCGTAGCAAAAATCATCGCGCAGACACCAAGTTCCAGCGTGGCCTGGAAGCGCGGCACGAACTCTTCCCAAACCGGGATGCGGCTTTTCATTGAAATACCTAGATCGCCATGCATAACGCCCCAAATGTAATGGAGATACTGCTGCCACATCGGTTTATCTAAGCCGAGTTCAGCCAGCAGCTGCGCGTGACGCTCTGGGGAGATCCCACGTTCGCCCGCCATGATCATCACCGGATCGCCCGGGATCATGTGGACAAAGGCAAATGTGAGAAGGGTAATACCGATAAACGTGGGGATGACGAGTCCCAAACGTCGGAGAATAAACTGCAACATAACCCGGATTCTCTATAGTGACCCGCAGCCTGGAACTGCGTGTCTGTATTGCTCACAAATCAATTCCCGCCCTTATCGGACAGGGAATGAAGTATTGCTGCCGGATGGCGCTGCACGCAGAGGCACAGCACCACCGGGTATGCAGATTGTTGACAAAGAGCGCTTTGTTTATGCCGGATGCGGCGTTAACGCCTTATCCGGCCTACAAAATCGTGCAAACTCAATACATTGCAGAATTTTCGTAGGCCTGATAAGCGGAGCGCATCAGGCAGTTTTGCCTTTGCCATCAGTCTTGTATGGCTTTTAATTATTCGATAGAGACGTTTTCGAAGTGATGTTTGCCTAATGGATCAACCACATAGCCTTTAACTTCTTTGCGTACCGGTTCAAACACGGTGGAGTGAGCGATGATCAGTGCCGGAGCCTGATCGTGCATCACCACCTGCGCTTGCTTGTACAGTTCAACGCGTTTGTTATGGTCGTCGGTAGCACGCGCCGGTTGAATCAGATCTTCAAACGGTTTGTAGCACCATTTTGAGTAGTTGGAGCCTTGTTCAGAGGCGGCGCAGCTGAACAGGGTGGCGAAGAAGTTATCCGGATCCCCGTTATCGCCAGTCCAGCCCATCATTACCGTCTGGTGCTCGCCATCTTTCGCACGCTTGAGGTACTCACCCCATTCGTAAGTGACAATTTTGGCCTGCACGCCCACTTTCGCCCAGTCTGCCTGAATCATCTCCGCCATGCGGCGAGCGTTCGGGTTATACGGACGTTGTACCGGCATCGCCCACAGGTCGATGGAGAAACCTTTTTCCAGACCCGCTTCTTTCAGCAAGGCTTTCGCTTTTTCAGGATCGTAGGTGTAGTCCTGAACGTCGTCGTTATAGCCCCACATGGTTGGCGGGATCAGGTTTTTCGCTGATACACCCGCGCCCTGATAAACCGCTTTGATGATCGCGTCTTTGTTCACCGCGTAGGTCAGAGCCTGGCGAACTTTCACGTCATCGAGTGGTTTTTTCTGCACGTTATACGAGAGATAACCGACGTTCAGCCCCGGCATTTCCATCAGGTTGATAGATTTATCCTGCTTCATGCGGGCGATATCTGCCGGGTTCGGGTACGGCATCACCTGGCATTCATTTTTCTGCAATTTAGCGTAACGCACGGAAGCGTCAGGGGTAATAGAGAAAACCAGCGTATCGATCTGCGGTTTGGTGCCCCAGTAGCCATCAAACGCTTTGTAGCGGATACGGGAATCTTTTTGATACTGCTGTAACTGGAACGGACCGGTTCCGATTGGGTTGAGGTCCAGTTTTTCCGGTGTACCGGCTTTCATCATCGCATCAGCATATTCTTTTGACAGAATAGAGGCGAAGTCCATTGCCAGGTCAGCGAGGAACGGCGCTTCCGGGCGAGTCAGCACAAACTGAACGGTGTTGTCGTCCACCTTTTTCACTTCGCTGATCAGCTCCGGCAAGCCCATGCCTTCGAAGTATTCGTAGCTGCCGCCAGAAACTTTATGGTACGGGTTTTGCGCGTTTTTCTGACGATCGAACGAGAACACCACGTCATCGGCATTCATTTCGCGCGTCGGTTTGAATTCTTTATTGTCGTGCCACTTCACACCTTTACGCAGATGGAAGGTATAGGTTTTACCGTCTTCGCTGACTTCCCACTTTTCAGCGAGGCCCGGGATCACTTCGGTGGTGCCGATTTTAAATTCAACCAGGCGGTTATAAAGCGGTACGGAAGAGGCGTCATAGGTGGTACCGGAGGTAAACAGCTGCGGGTTAAACCCTTCCGGAGATCCTTCTGAGCAATAAACCAGAGTTTTAGCCTGAACACTTGCTGCGACGGTCATAGCCACCAGGCTGAGACCAAGCTTCAGCATCCCTGACTTTTTCAAGGAAATACGCATTATTCTGCTCCAATTGTGATGTTTGTTGTTTTAACCCTTTGCAGTGGGTTGTCGCTGCCTGACCTTTTTTGTTTTTTGCCCGGTCGGGTCAACGTTATGAGGTGGGGATGCCGTACTAATTAACATCAGTGTAACAGTGCGGATCCTCCATAAAATGCCCCTCGTGACCTACAATCTGTCAACAGAATGTGAAAACGTCAATACAGCCAACCGGGATTTACACCAACGGTGAGAATCCACAAACAAAGATTAAAAAAACTTCAAACAGCTATTTGCAGCAGAGAAATTTGTGCTACTCCAACATGACCAGAACAATCAGCTTAATATTTAGCAACATTTGGTGATTAAGTTTTATGCATTTAATGAAAAAAATCTGAGGAAAAGGTGGATATCTGAGCGATTAATACCATGAACGCTAAAACGCACAGCGGAAAATGCCAGCGCCAGCCATAAGTAACGCAAAAAAAGATTTAAGCAAATATAAAAAAAGACAATGGTTTCTGTCACAAATCCGTTAATGGATAGTGAGATATGGGGCGCAAATTTGGCAGGGAAATGTGTGGTGTGCTGCCGTTTAGGTCGGATAAGACGGGTACGCTGCATCCGACAATGAGTGCGCTGCCGTTGCCTGATGCGACGCTGACGCGTCTTATCAGGCCTACGTCGAGTCGAACCTCCCTGCCCCCGGAGGTTCTCATCCTCTTCAGATCGCAGAAAGCAAAAAACCAGCCCGTAGGCTGGTTTTTCTAAATTGGTCGGTGATAGAGGATTCGAACCTCCGACCCCTTCGTCCCGAACGAAGTGCGCTACCAGGCTGCGCCAATCACCGAATGCGGGGCGCATCTTACTGCGCAGATACGCCCTCGTCAATCCCTTAATAGCAAAATGCCTTTTGATCGGCGAGAAAGTCAGCAGGCCTCTTAGTTAGCCACTGCCTCTTTTGTCTGCGGGATGTGACACCAGTTGTTGTTTTCGTTAATTCCACCATCCGGTGAAGTATAGCCAAGACAACCCATGATGGTGTCGTACAGCTCTACGTGACGGCGTGGCACTTTCATGTCGGCTGCTTTTTTCAGCTGCGCAAACGCCTGCGCATTGACCGGATTTTCCAGATATTTATCTGACATCCAGACCATCATCGGTACGCGGAACTGCTCCGCCGGTGCCAGTTCACGCGGCGTGCCGTGCAGGTGCTCGCGTTCATTAATTGACTCGCCGTGGTCAGCGGCGTAGAACACAATAGCTTTCTTATCGCGAACCTGATCAATCACACTGGAGATAAAGTGATCCACATAGGTCACCGAGTTGTCATAGGAGTTGATCATCTGCGCTTTGGTACATCCGCTATCAACACCAATACATTCCGGCTTCCACTGCGCAAAGCTGCGCGGGTAACGCTGGGTGTAGTTAAAGTGCGAACCTTTGGTATGCAGAATGATTAGATGCTTACCATCCGGGTTGCGCCCCAGCGATTGCTGCATTTCGTCTACCAGCAACATATCATCTACCGGCTTGCCACGGTTACGTGGCTCCGCACCAATCTGTTCACGGTAAGCAATATTGTCCGCCATCGTATTGCTGTAGAACCACATTTCGCTCTGCATAGCGTAGAGGTCAGAACTGAATCCTAACTGCTTCAGTACCGCGAAAATGTTCTGTTCTTTTAATGTGCGCTGCGGATTATCTTCCGCGCCCCCCTGACGTACAAACATGCAACGCAGAGAGAGTTTGGTTGCGGTATCACAGGAGTAACCACGGAACGCCGCCAGATTTTTCTCCTGGGCCAGCTTCGGCGTGGTATTACGCTCATAGCCGAAAATGCCCATATGGTCCCAACGCGTAGTTTCACCGATGATAAACACGACATAAGTGTCATTAACATTTTGCGGTGCCTGATAAGTGAATTTCTTCGCCGGGTTAAGCAATGAATTATTATCGGAAGATTCATCGACCCGCGCCCAGGCGTACAGCCCCAACGCAGAAAGCCAGTTTGATGGCAGATAAGAGTTCGCTACGACACCGCCATAACTCGGCAAATCAACGCCGGTCGCCCTCTCCACTTTCTTCTGCTGGATATCCAGCAAACGAATCGGTGCCCAAACCATAATTCCCGCCAGTACGACGACCGCCAGGCTGCGAATACGCTGCCCTGGGGTTCGCAGTTGTCGGAGCAAGGTGTAGCGACAGCGGTTATTCCAGATAAGGATAAGAGGCAATGCGCTAACGGCGATTAACCAGAGAATAAAGTTCAGACCAACAACTTCTTTTGACAGGTCGATATCGGTGGTCATGACGGAAGCGATGATGCCATAACCAATGACCACATTAAGGAAGGTCATGTAATAGCTGGCACCTGCGGAAAAGAGCACAACCAGCGATGCCAGAATACGCCAACTGCGGCGGCCAAACAGCGAAAGAAGACGTAGTAAAAAGAAGGTCACCAGTACGGTGGCGGCCAGTTCAACAACAGCAGAAATGCCTTTCCAGACGGTAAAATCGTGCGCATAGCTGCCGAAGCGGCGGTAAAAAACCGCGCCATTCATAAAAAGGCCAATATAGATTGCAAGCAAAAAGCTCAGCTTCTGCTGTGTAATCGATTTGATGTATCTCATGCAAACAAACCCTGGACAAACAGGTGATAACACCCTGCTTAGCGGCTTTTCAGGCCCAGCAGGGGAAAAGTGCGGAGGTAGTCAGATAAGTAAAATCTACACGCGCGAATAAGTAGACCACAGCAAAGGGAAAAAGTGTGGGGAAAGAGTGTGCATGAAGCACAAATTTACAAAAGTGCAAGTCCGGAATAGACCATTTTAACGGATTAACGACTATTCAGAGATAGGTTGGGCCAGGATGCTGGCCCAGTAACTTACTCATAGGTGATGGAAAAATTGACAAGGGCATTCGCTGTGCCACCAGTGGCCTGAGTGTTGACGACCACATAACTCGCCTGGTAGTGAAGCGACGTGGTTTCGCCATCAATCGCCCATTCAATCGGCGTTCCGCTGGAGCCTTTGGGTACTTGCTGCGTTCCTTTATCGTCCTCTATCTTCAACGCAACCCCCGTTGCGCCACCAGCCTCAAGGGCAAACATGGAATCATCATCGCTGTCCGACTGACTGTCCATCTCAACGGTCGCTTTGGATATCCCATCACACTCTTTGAGTTCAATGGTGAAATCTTTCTTGCTCAACACCGTACCGACTGCCGCAGGTTTTTGCAGCGTCATTGTTCCCATATCGACTTCGAGATCGCTTTTTTCCATCTCGCAAGCTTTAGTGGTGATAGTGATGGAGAAATGAATATCCCCTGCCGGGCCAAGATCCGTCGCCGCATTCACCCCGCAGGCAAACAGACTCAAACTGGCGATGCCGCTATGCAGCAATAGATTGAATTTCATGGCATCACTCCATTTCAAGATATATGGTCGTTACGCCTTCAAACGTCCCGCCTTTAGGCGCTTTACCCGTCGTGCTAATCGGTAAAGCCAGCAGTCGAATCGCGGCATTGCGGTGAGTTTTAGAATCCAGGCTGCTCAAATTTAATAACGTGGTGCTGCTTGCATCATTCGGTACCAAAATTTTGCCGCTGGAATCTTTCACCAGTACGCCAATATCGGGGTTGCCCATATCCACCGCTCGGGGATCGTCAGCATTGGTTGCCCCCTCAAGGCGCAACGAGACTTTGATACCATCCGAGATATTGTTGCAATCAAAGCCGAGGTTAATTTCTTGCTCTGTCGCACCTTCAGGCATTTGCCCTTGTCTGTTTTTAAACGCTGAGGAGGGGAATTCACCAAATGGCACATCCAGCACCGTGCCGGGCTTTATTTCGCAATCCTGAGTTATGGTGACGCGGCCCTGAATAGATACGGAAGTTATGGGTATTGTTCCGTAATCTTTATTTGTTTTGGAGGCATACAGTTCGGCAATTAATGTAGGGGGAATGACTGAATCGCCGATAAAGGGTTTAGTAATCAAGAAAGAAAGTAATCCTCCTCCGCCCATATAAGGAGTAGTGATGACTTCATTACAGCCCGTTACCTGAAGCGCCTGTTGACCTTTAAAGGGGACAAAACCATATTGCCCCGAACTTACCTGAATTTTTGTAGATACAGACAGTTCATCGGTTAAGTAATAATACTTAAAACCACCGATATCCCTGGTCATATTCGCTATTCCACTAACCCCTTGTATCAACGTATCTTTTTCAATTTTATAGTCACCCTTATCAGGACATTCACAAATTATCGATACATTTTGTCCATTCGACCAGTTAAGGACATCCGTTAAAACCGTCCCTGCGACGTTTTTACTTGCATCGGGAACACCGACATCCACATCGACGTTATAGTGATAGGTCGTGCCATCCACAGGGGTACATGGCCCCCAGGAACCTCCGGCCAATGCCTTGCCAGAAAATCCGAATACGCATCCTAATAAAGATAATGCTATTGCCGCTTTCATTTCGCTCTCCTTGCTTACTGGCAATTGGCTGAAACAGGAACAATTCCGCCCTGTTTTAATTCCAGGGATAATTTATATGGAGCCACGCATTGCTGCGACGCGTCATTACCCCATTTAATCAGTACCCGCCCTTCCTCTGGCATCCCGCTAATATAGAGCTGCCCTTCCTCACCGACGATACTGCTCACCTCGTTTTGTTTATCGGTGATTAGCGTTGCCGTTGCTCCAAAGGGCACCGGACTGCCCGCGGAACGAAGCAGCGTCATTAATACGCGGTAACCAACGCGGGTATCAAAACGCGCTCTGACAATCGCTCCACGCGTTGGCACCACTTTCTGGAACGCATTTTCAACGTCAACATCGTCACCCAACGAATCGCTACGCAGTGAGATTTCGTTTTCACGATACGGCATGGCGTAAGGCACGATCGCGTTACCCATCCAGTCAACCTGAACGCCGACGTTATTCACCACGCGGGCATTGCGCGCACCGGGTACGGAGATGAGCGTCATGGTTTCGCCTAGCGGTTGGGAAAGCGTCACGCCTTCGCTATGAACTATCACGCCGCCGCGAACGCTGTAGTTGAGCTGCCGGTAATCTTTCCCGTAGCTATAGCCTACGTTGACATTACCGGACCCACCCTGATAGCCAACGTTAGCGTTACCGCTGTTACCCACACCGTTGCTGGCGTAGCCTTCCTGGACACTGTAGCTCAGGTTGCGATCCTCAAGCAGCGTTCCGCTGACCCCAACCTGTTGATTGGTACGACCATCCTGGTCGGTCGTGACGCGATAGTTACTCCAGGCCCGGCCTAGTGGAACGGAAATATTGAAAGACCACAAGCGATCGCTTTCATCCCATTCAGGGCTTTTATTCCAGCTATATGCAATACTGTAACTGACCTTGCCAATACGTCCGTTGTAACCCGCCGATACCGTGTTCTGTTTACCTGCGTCGTTCCAGTAATCCTGCTGCGTTAAATTTAAATAAACAGAGCCATAGGCCCCTAATTGCTGCGTCAGGTTACCCTGTATTTCGCTGCGCTTGTGATAACGGTTATAGTCGCTGTCAGCGTCACTGCGCACATCGGTGGCTTCCTGGAAGGTATAGAAACCGCTGGTAGAGTACCGATAGCCCGCAAGGCGGAAATCGGTGCCGCTTTCGAAGCTCTTGGAATATAAGAAACGATAAGATTGTCCCTGGCTATCGCGATCGTTATTCAGTTCGCTTTTAGCCTGCGTCACATCAATGGAAATCGCCCCGATATAACCAAAGTTTTTCCCTATCCCTAATGCAAATGCATTGTAATTATTAGAGATTAATACGCCGCCGTAGGCCGTCATCCCCCACGGTAAACCGTAGATCAGATCAAGCTGCCCGAAACGCGGCGAGGCGCTGTCATAATTCCCGGCCTGATATTCACCTGCGGCAAAGCTATATTTGAGATGGCCTTCACGCTGGAAAATTGGCACCGATGAGAATGGCTGAATAAAGCGTTGTTCACTGCCATCCGCTTCTTTAATAATGACCGTGAGATCACCGCTGTTTGCAGTGGGGTAAAGATCGTTTATTTCAAAGGCACCAGGCTGCACATAGGTGCGATAAATAACGTAGCCGTTTTGTTCAATACTGACTTCGGCGTTGCTTTTGGCGATCCCTCGAACGATGGGTGCAAAGCCTCGCTGGCTGTCGGGCAGCATCTCTTCATCAGAGGCTAACATCGCGCCACGCATCTGAACGCTGTCAAAAATATCCCCCGCGGTCGCCGTATCCCCCATTGTTAATTGCGCTTTGAAAGGGATGATGGCCCTACTCAAAGACGTACCGATATTATCCCACTGCGCTTTGCCACCGGAATGGCTCCAGGTACTGTAATTCCGTAACCGCCAAGCGCCAAGGTTCAGCCCGCTGCGTAAGTTGAGGTAGTAGCTGTCGCTCTTTAGCGTATCTTTACCATCATCATGATGAACAGTGCCATTATCATCGACATAACTGCTGGAAGACCCCGAAGAGTCATATTCACTGTTGCTCCCGCTAAAACTGTAATCCAGCAATAATGCCGGGATACCTTCGTCCCATAAAGATTCCGGCACCGTGCCGCGCGCCACCTGGTGCATCGCCGCCTGAGGGAAACTTAATACCAGCTTTTGTTCACTGAAGTCGAAATGGCTTGAGGCCTGGGGAATGATTTCGTCAAACGGTACGCAGGCTTCGGCAGGCACCTGATTCAGGGTCGGAAAGCTTTCAACGCGCACGCCCATCTCTGCCAGTTGCGTCCGGCTAAGGCAAGGCACAAGGGATTCCCCCATCGCTTTGCGCTGTGCTTCTGTGGCCTCTTTAAATTCCAGTGTGCGGGTTTCCATTCTCTGTTCATTGACGTAAACAGAGACACGATAGATGCCGGGTAACTGCTGTTCCTGGCCTTTTTCGAACATCGTTAAATCGACATGCTGACCCACACCCTGAACGTCCTCCAGGAATTTGGGGTTAAACTTTCCGGCATGTGCAGAAAACGTGCTGGCAACAGCAACCGCCACCACAGAGATAGAAAAGGAAGAAAAAGTACGTGAAACGGTCTTCCGTGACATTGAGCTATTTCTCCTGAAAAGATATTAATCAATCAACATTTTTAGTGATCATTTCCGCTGACGATCCAAAGTCATTGATGGCGTTATAGGTGATGCTGCCAACTTACTGATTTAGTGTATGATGGTGTTTTTGAGGTGCTCCAGTGGCTTCTGTTTCTATCAGC
>NZ_JAYQWM010000069.1:0-18499 GCF_036662595.1 Escherichia sp. Lx600-2
CAAATAATTATTTGAAACAGGCCTGGAACGATATAAAAAATGAGTACGAAAAAAATCAAACATATTCAATCTCGATTTTTGAAAACACACTGGTGTGTTTTATGCGGTTGTATAAAGAAATCAGACGTCAAAAAGCTGAAGACTACATTCCATGTCTGGAATGCGATTCACTAGAAAAAGAATTTGAGGAAATGCAGAATGATAATGATCTATCATTATTTATGAGAACATTGCGTACTAATGATACACAAATTTATTCAGGGGTTTCAGGAGGTATTACATATACTATACAATATGTTCGAGATATTGATATTGTTAGAGTGTCCTTGCCGGGCAGAGCTTCAGAGTCTATCACAGATTTTAAAGGTTATTATTGGTATGGCTTTATGGAATATATTGAAAACATTAATGCGTGTGATGATGTTTTTTCTGAGTATTGTTTAGATGATGAAAATATTAGTGTTCAGCCAGAATGGATAAATACGCCGGGAATATCTGATTTAGATACTGGTATTGATTTATCTGGTATATCTTTTATTCAGAGTGAAACTAACCAGGCATTAGGATTAAAATATGCTCCTGTAGATGGCGATGGATATTGTCTGTTAAGAGCTATACTGGTTTTAAAACAACATGATTATTCATGGGCGCTGGGCAGTCATAAGACACAAAAGGAAGTATACGAAGAGTTTATTAAAATTGTTGATAAACAAACGATCGAGGCTCTTGTTGATGCGGCATTCTATGATCTCAGGGAAGATGTTAAGACATTATTTGGCGTTGATCTGCAATCTGACAACAAAATTCAGGGTGTGGGTAGTCCCATGTCATGGAGCTTTCTTTTTTTTAAAAAACAATTCATTGATAGTTGCTTGAATAACGAAAAATGTATCCTGCATTTACCCGAGTTTATATTTAATGATAACAAGAATTTGCTTGCTTTAGATACCGACACGTCGGATAGGATTAAAGCGGTGAAGAATTTTCTTTCTGTTCTTTCAGATAGCATTTGCTCATTATTTATTGTTAATAGTAATGTGGCATCAATCTCCTTGGGGAATGAATCCTTTTCAACAGATGAAGATCTTGAGTATGGTTATTTAATAAACACCGGCAATCATTATGACGTTTACCTCCCTCCTGAACTTTTTGCTCAGGCTTACAAGTTAAACAATAAGGAAATGAATGCGCAACTTGACTATTGAAATCGTTATGCAATTTAATGGCAAAGGCATATGCTAAAAACCATTGTTATTAGTCTCACACTTTTTTATTGTTAAATATTGTCTCTGTATTGGTAACGCCGCAGATATTCTGTTTAGCCACAGGTGCAATTATCAGCGGCGTACGCGAGGCAGGGGCTAATCAGGCATAGTTTGCGTCAAACCTTGCCTGTTTTTGAAGATGTATATAGAAAAACAGGCGTTCAACAAGCCATTTTGCGAACCTGTTCCCGGAAAAAAGTCATATTTCTGTCACACTCTTTAGTGATTGATAACAAAAGAGGTGCCAGGAATGAACAAAACGCTAATCACCGCAACTGTGGCAGGGATAGTTTTACTCGCTTCAAATGCTCAGGCACAAACCGTACCGGAAGGCTATCAGCTACAGCAAGTGCTCATGATGAGCCGCCATAACTTACGTGCGCCGCTGGCGAACAATGGCAGTGTGCTGGAGCAGTCGACGCCGAATAAATGGCCAGAATGGGACGTCCCCGGTGGGCAACTCACCACCAAAGGTGGCGTGCTCGAAGTGTATATGGGCCATTACATGCGTGAATGGCTGGCAGAGCAGGGGATGGTAAAATCGGGGGAATGCCCGCCGCCGGACACCGTTTATGCCTATGCCAATAGTCTGCAACGTACCGTTGCGACCGCACAGTTCTTTATTACCGGCGCATTTCCGGGGTGTGATATTCCTGTGCATCACCAGGAAAAAATGGGCACCATGGACCCAACCTTTAACCCGGTGATCACCGATGATTCCGCCGCATTCAGTGAACAGGCGGTGGCGGCAATGGAGAAAGAGCTCAGCAAACTCCAGCTTACCGACAGCTACCAGCTACTGGAAAAAATCGTTAACTATAAAGATTCCCCTGCCTGTAAAGAGAAACAACAGTGTTCGCTGGTGGATGGCAAAAATACCTTTAGCGCGAAGTATCAACAAGAACCAGGTGTTTCCGGGCCGCTGAAAGTCGGCAACTCGCTGGTAGATGCGTTTACTTTGCAATACTACGAAGGTTTTCCGATGGATCAGGTGGCCTGGGGAGAAATCAAATCTGACCAGCAATGGAAGGTGTTGTCGAAGCTGAAAAACGGTTACCAGGACAGCCTGTTTACCTCACCGGAAGTGGCGCGCAATGTTGCGAAACCGCTGGTCAGTTATATCGACAAAGCCCTGGTCACCGATCGCACCAGTGCACCAAAAATCACGGTGTTAGTTGGGCATGACTCCAACATTGCCTCTCTGTTAACGGCGCTGGATTTCAAACCGTATCAGTTGCATGACCAGAACGAACGCACGCCGATTGGCGGCAAAGTCGTTTTCCAGCGTTGGCATGACAGCAAAGCCAATCGCGATTTGATGAAAATTGAATATGTGTACCAGAGTGCGGAACAGTTACGTAATGCCGATGCGTTAACCCTGCAGGCACCTGCGCAGCGCGTGACGCTGGAATTAAGCGGTTGCCCGATAGACGCTGATGGTTTCTGCCCGATGGATAAGTTTGATAGCGTGTTGAATGAAGCGGTGAAATAACAGAAAACTCCCCCGCGAGAAGCGGGGGAGTCGCTGGTTAAACGTTTTTACGTTCGATGGTCTGTTCGCCCCAAAAAAGCGAATCTTTATCGGTCTTAGCAAAGGCTTTGACTAACACTTCATCACTACCTTCTTCCCAAATCTTTTCCGCCATTTTTTCGTCGTACCCGGCGACTTCGAAAATGGCCTCGGCTATTTCCGGCGACGTATTGCGCAGAGATGCCCATTCACCGACGTGATGAGCTTTCGCTTCTTGAGTTGGCATGCGTATCCTCCTGTTGAAGATTAGCCATTAAGTTTAACTGCCAGACCTGCGACATATTCCCCTTGATAACGAGCAATAGACAGTTCTTCCTGGCTGGGCTGGCGTGAACCGTCACCGCCTGCGATGGTGGTTGCGCCGTACGGCGTACCGCCGCGAACCTGTGAAACGTCAAATAATTCCTGCGCTGCGTAGCCAATGGGGACAATCACCATGCCGTGATGCGCAAGGGTCGTCCAGGTGGATGTGATGGTTTGTTCCTGACCGCCGCCAGTACCGGTGGAACTAAAGACGCTCGCCAGTTTTCCGTATAGTGCGCCGGAAGCCCACAGGCCGCCCGTCTGGTCGAGGAAGGTACGCATTTGACCGGACATGTTGCCAAAGCGGGTAGGTGTACCAAAAATAATGGCGTCGTAATCGGCCAGTTCTTGCGGGGTTGCAACCGGTGCAGTTTGCGTTTTACCGCCTGCTTTTTCAAATAATTGCGGCGGCATGGTTTCCGGTACACGCTTAACGACAACTTCAGCGCCATCCACTTTGCTTGCACCCTCAGCGACTGCGCGTGCCATCGTTTCAATATGTCCGTACATGGAATAATAAAGCACCAGAACTTTAGCCATTTCTAACCACTCCTCGTGTTATCTCTATTCCGTAGCGATTCGCTACCACTTATTTAAAGATAAGACGTCCTTTTCAGAGTGCAAATTTCACAACCACTTATTTGATTTATAACAACTTTCACAAGCACGCAATTTTGTCGCAAAATGACACATTTTTATCTCATCGCGTTTTTTTAATCATAAGAGCGGCTTATGGATAATTATTGGAGATGATATCTATTCTCGCTAAGAAGCTGTTGCAGGATATTACCAAACGCGGGTCTGCCCGCGTCAGTTCACTAAGCTTAGTCCCACGTAGCGAAAATATGGCAGCCGCCATACGCCGCGTTAATTCTATGCAATATGATGTCTATACCCAGACGGAGGTCAGTAATGGCAAACCATCGAGGCGGTTCCGGCAATTTTGCAGAAGACCGCGAAAGAGCATCAGAAGCAGGTAAAAAAGGTGGACAGCACAGCGGGGGTAATTTCAAGAATGACCCGCAGCGCGCATCTGAAGCAGGTAAAAAAGGTGGCAAGAGCAGTCACGGCAAAAGCGACAACTAGCCGGGCTAATCAATGACGAATGCATTTTTTTCTTAAGCTCGTCAAAAAGCCATCACCGCCGGTAACCCCGGCGGTTTTCTGTTTATGGCTCCTGATGAACAACTTCTGGCGGTGGAACGTCAACCAACCTTCTGCTTAATAACGCATTGAGTAAAATCGCGCCAAAGGTTGCTGTACCGATTCCTCCCAACGTAAAACCGCCCAGCGTGAGAGCAAAATCACCCGCGCCCAGCACTAAGGTCACTGCGACCATAATCAAATTACCGTTCTGGCTTAAATCGACACGGTTTTGTACCCATATCCTTGCGCCTGCGACGGCAATCAGCCCGAACACAACAATTGATGCACCACCAATCACCGCGGCCGGAATGGTATGAATCAGCGCGCCAAATTTCGGTGAAAAGCCCAACAGCATGGCGATGACGGCAGCAGCGACAAACACCAGCGTCGAGTAGACTTTTGTCACGGCCATTACACCGATATTCTCGGCGTAGGTGGTTACGCCGCTGCCACCGACAGAACCAGAAAGCATCGTCGCCAGCCCATCACCGACGAATGACCGTCCCATATACGGATCCATATTGCGTCCGGTCATCCCGGCGACCGCCTTGAGATGGCCTAAGTTTTCCGCCACCAGAATCACCGCCACGGGCGCAATCAGCATCATTGCCTGACCATTAAAACCAGGAGTGGAAAAATGCGGCAGACCGAACCAGGCAGCATGGCTGACGAGAGTAAAATCGACGGCTTTTCCCAGCCCTAAAACGTTGGTCATCACGCCATACAGCAGACAGGCGACAATTAATCCTACAAGAATCAATAACCGCTGGATCATGCCACGGGTAAACACCGCCACCAGCCCAATACTCAGCACCGTCATTACCGCCATCCAGCTATCAAAGCCTGAAGCCGATACACTTTTTACCGCGATAGGCGCTAAGTTCAGGCCAATCGCCATCACCACCGCACCCGTCACCACCGGCGGCATTAGCCGTTCAATCCAGCGCGTACCGATTTTCATCACCACCAGGCCAATGACGGTATAGACCAGCCCACAGGCGATAATCCCGCCCAGCGCAATGCTGATATTCGGGTTAATGCCCTGACCGTTAAAGCCCGTTGCGGCGATCACCACGCCGACAAAAGCCGCGCTGGAGCCGAGATAACTGGGCACGCGCCCGCCGGTAATAAAGAAAAACAGTAACGTGCCGATCCCTGACATTAAAATGGAAAGATTGGGATCCAGCCCCATCAGAATCGGCATTAACACCGTCGCGCCAAACATCGCCACCGCGTGTTGAACGCCCATTATTGCCGTCTGAGCAAACGGCAATCGTTCATCCGGCGCGACCACGCCGCTCTTTGTAGAGGTCGATTTCAACTGCCAGTGAGGAAAACCGAACATTGCCATCAGCTGTCTCCTTAAGGAGGTTAACAAGCAGGGCGCATCAGCGCGTGATAACTGCGATCGAACCACACCAGCCCGTAGGGTGTGGCGTGACGATGAATCGCTTCGATGGCGCAAAACAAAATGTCGTGGGTGCCGACGCTCACCACCTGGCTGATACGGCAGTCAAACGAAACCAGCGCCTCTTCCAGTTGCGGGCATCCGGTCACACCAGTCTGCCAGCGGGCGGCGGCAAAGCGGTGTTCCATGGGCGTTTTGCCGCCAAAAAGGTTTGAAAGCGGCTCCTGCCCGGCGCTAAGTGTATTTACACACAGCGTTCGATTTTCATTGAATACCGGCCAGACGGACGCCCCACGATTCAGGCACACCAGTAATGTGGGAGGCGTGTCGGTCACGCTGCAGACGGCGCTGGCGGTGAACCCGGCGCGCCCGGCTGGACCGTCCGTGGTGATGATATTGACCGCCGCACCCATGCAGGACATCGCATCGCGAAAAGTTTGTTGATCGACAATGTTCATAGTTTGCTCCTTACAACAGCCCGCAGGCTTCTTCAAAGGACAGACGTGGCAGGCGCGCAAAAAGTTTGCTGCTATCGCCATAGCCGATATTAATCAGCAGATTGCTCTTCAGCGTGCTGCCTGCAAAAAAAGCGTCGTCTACGTGTTGACGATCAAAACCCGACATCGGGCCGGTATCCAGCCCCAGCGCACGGCAGGCGATGATAAGATAAGCCGCCTGCATGGAACTGTTGCGAAACGCTGTTTCTTCGGCAAGTTGTGGGCTGGAGGTAAACCAACTGCGGGCATCGCCGTGAGGAAACAGTTGCGGTAACCGTTCATAAAATTCACTGTCCCATGCGACGATAGCGGTGACGGGCGCGGTCAGGGTTTTTTGCAGATTGCCGCTGGAAAGCGCCGGGCGCAGACGTTCTTTTCCTTCTGCAGTGCGGATAAACACGATACGTGCCGGAGAACAGTTAGCTGATGTCGGCCCCCATTTCATCAGGGCATAAAGCTCCCGTAACGTCTCATCGCTGACGGGTGTCTCCCGCCAGCCGTTGTGAGTGCGGGCATCGGTGAACAGGGTGCTAAGCGCACCTGGGCTAACGGCTTCGTTCATAGCAATTCCTTACAGGGCGGCTTCACGGTGATGTAACAGGGTGGCAAGCCCGTTGAGTAACAGAGCATTAAACGTTTCGGGATCGGTCACGTTGCAGGCGTGTCCGCCATAGCGCATCACCATTTTCTGGCTATCGGGCAGGGCGGCATGAAGTTCACTGGAACATGCTGATGGCACCAGCAGATCATCACTGGCGCAGATGATTTGCACCGAGCAGCGGATGCGAACCGCATGATGACTAAAGTCAGCGCGTTTGAGGGCGTTAAGTCGACGCAGTAAATTATTTTTGCCCTGAAAATGCGCCAGTGCCAGTGCGTCTTCTGCCTCAAGGCGAGGTGCGCGGGCCGCCATCCAGTCGGCGGGATAGAGGAACAACGGCTGCGCTTCCACCCATGCCTGCGCGCCACCGCTATACAGTAATCGTTCGCGAACCTGAAAACAGCGGCGCGTATGGGCGTTTATTCGTAGCCAGCCGTTAACACTGACCAGCACAGTTACCGACGCGGGATAATCCAGCGCCAGCTGCATTCCCACCAGCGCACCGAGCGCATGGCCGACCACTGCGTAATGCTCAATCCCTGCGGCTACCAGCGCCTGATGCAGTTCCGCTGCCATCTGGGCGATACTGTAATCTTCTGCCAGTGTGTCGGGATTATTGCCGGTGCCGCGCTGGTCGTAACAGACTACCTGATACTCCTGCTCCAGCACCGCCAGTTGCGGTAACCAGTAACTGCCGCTACCGCCAAGACCCGAAATCAACACCACTACGGGTGCATCAGCATAAGGGGGAGGTGAGAGTGAAAGTTTCATCGCGGCCTCACTTGGCGATATGCGCAATTGTGGCGATTTCCACCAGCGCGTCAGGTTTTACCAGTCCGCACTGAATGCAGAATCGCGCCGGTTTATCACCCGGAAAAAACTCGGCGTAGATTTCGTTAATCGCGGCGTAATTTTTCCAGTCGGTAATAAAGATGCTGTTGAAGGTCACATCCGCCATCGTGCCACCCGCCGTCTCGATCACCTTGCGGATGGTTTCCAGAACGTGGCGGGTTTGCGCCTTTGGGTCATCGGCAAACAGCACGTTATTATGTTGATCAAAAGCCAGCGTACCGGAGACATACACCACGCCATCAGCCAGCGTGCCGGGAACGAAGGGGGCCAGCGGTGCGCTGCTGCCAGCGGGAATAATTACGGATTTTGGCATCGTTAAACTCCTTAAGCGATACGAGCAAAGGACGTGGGAGAAAGCGCGTCGCAGAACGTTTCGACGTCGCTGACCCAGCCAAAAAAGGTTTCGATATTGAACAACGCAGCTTTCTGCGCAAATTCCGGCCCCGCCTGGTGAGTTGCGTCTTCCAGCACCACGCCGAAATACTCCAGAAAAAAGCCGTCGCGTAGCGTCGATTCGACGCAGACGTTGGTAGCGATGCCGGTGAAAACCAGATGGCGTATTCCGCGGCTGCGCAAAATGCTGTCCAGCGGCGTATTGAAGAAACCGCTGTAGCGCGGCTTCGGCAGCACAATATCGCCAGGCTGCGGCACCAGTTCATCCACCAGTTGATAATCCCAGGAGCCTTTCGCCAGCAATTTCCCCTGCAGCTGCGGCTGCTTACGCATGGTTTTCAGGGCGTTCGATTTATGATAATTCGGTGAGCCAGGGCCGCCAGCCTCGACATACTGTTCATCCCAGCCATTTTGAAACCAGATGATCAACATCCCTGCCGCTCGCGCTGCAGTCACGGCGGTTTGAATGTTGGCAATGACCGGGCGAGTGGTTGAGACATCAAACCCGGCGAGATCTAAGTAGCCGCCTGGCGTGGCATAGGCGTTTTGCATATCTACCACGATCAGCGCACTTTGCTGCGGATCGAAGGTAATGGCTTCCGGTCGAGCGGTTAATGTCGTTATCATGCCACCTCCTGAGTCAGCACAGGGAGATGGGCGCGGCACTGCATCAGTGGTTGAATGCGCTCGCCGAAGGTTTCGATTCCCGACAGAAAATCGTCGAAGGTTAACAGCACGCCTTCGGCACCAGGCACGCTTGCGACTTCATCTAACATGCGCGCGACACTGGCGTAAGAACCGACTAACGTCCCCATATTGATGTTTACCGCCGAAGTGGGATCGGCCATCTGACGGACGTTGGTGTCAGTACCGGAGCGGGTATCTTTCTGACTTTGTTCGGTTAGCCAGCTTAACGCCTCTTCATCCGCGCCCGCTTTGTAGTGTTCCCATTTGGCGCGAGCGGCATCGTCGGTTTCATCGGCAATCACCATAAACAATACATAAGAGCCAACGTCGCGCCCGGTTTGCTCTGCGGCCTGTTTCATCCGCGCAGCGGTCGGGGCGAAAGCCGTGGGTGTATTTACGCCTTTGCCGAAACAGAAGTTGAAATCGGCATACTGAGCGGAGAACGCCATGCCAGCGTCGCTTTGCCCGGCGCAGATCACTTTCATGGGGACACTCGGTTGCGGACTGACGCGACAATCATTCATGGTGAAAAAATCGCCTTTAAAATCGCTTTTTCCCGTGCCCCACAGGTCGCGCAGCACCTGAACATACTCGGTGAGATAGTCGTAACGACGGGAGAAATAGTCATCGCCAGGCCAGATACCCATCTGCTCATACTCGGGCTTTTGCCAGCCAGTCACGAGGTTGACGCCAAAACGCCCGCCAGAGATGGAGTCGATGGTTGCGGCCATACGGGCGACGATTGCCGGAGGTAACGTTAAGGTGGCGGCGGTGGCGTAAATCTGAATGCGCGAGGTCACGGCCGCCAGCCCCGCCATCAAGGTGAACGACTCAAGGTTGTGATCCCAGAACTCAGTTTTGCCACTAAAGCCACGCAGTTTGATCATCGACAGGGCGAAATCGAAATGGTAGTGCTCCGCTTTTTGCACGATGGCTTTATTCAGTTCAAAGGTCGGCATGTACTGCGGCGCGTGGGTCGAAATGAGCCAGCCGTTGTTGCCAATAGGTACGAATACGCCAATTTTCATCATCAACCTCTCTTCGTCTCGTAAAGTGAAAGTCAGACGGGGCGCTGCATCCTGCATATCCTTTTCAGCCGCGTATTGGCTTGTTTGCAAAGCGGATGCCAGTTTTTAAAAAGCGAATGTTATTAATGTGTTAACATTGCGTTATCTAAAATATCTGGTAAAAAGTGGACTAAACGGTCAAAACAGTTGCACATAAAACATGCATCCGTGCGCGATGAGAGTGCAGAAGGTCGAGGCCGGGCGGGGGTTTTGCTATCCTGTTGCCAATCTACAAGAGGGGAGAGCGCATGACGCAAGGTGCAGTGAAAACAACGGGTAAACGTTCGCGCGCAGTCAGTGCGAAGAAAAAAGCGATTCTTAGCGCAGCACTGGACACTTTTTCACAATTCGGTTTTCACGGCACAAGGCTGGAGCAGATCGCAGAGTTGGCGGGTGTTTCAAAAACCAATCTGCTGTATTACTTCCCGTCAAAAGAGGCGCTGTATATTGCCGTGCTGCGGCAGATTCTCGATATCTGGCTGGCACCGTTAAAAGCGTTTCGTGAAGATTTCGCCCCGCTGGCGGCGATCAAAGAGTACATCCGTCTGAAGCTGGAAGTCTCACGCGATTATCCGCAGGCTTCGCGCCTGTTCTGTATGGAGATGCTGGCAGGCGCGCCGCTGTTAATGGATGAACTGACGGGCGATTTGAAGGCATTAATTGATGAGAAATCGGCGCTGATTGCCGGTTGGGTCAAAAGCGGCAAACTCGCGCCGATTGATCCGCAGCATTTGATTTTTATGATTTGGGCTTCCACTCAACATTACGCCGATTTCGCCCCTCAGGTGGAGGCAGTGACAGGCGCAACGTTGCGCGATGAGGTATTTTTCAATCAAACGGTTGAAAACGTGCAGCGGATTATTATTGAGGGGATTCGACCACGTTAAAGATGCCGGAGGAGGTTGTAACATCCTCCGGCTACCTGTTTAACCTATAGTCATTAAGCTGGCGTTACCGCCAGCGGCAGCGGTATTCACACTCAGCGAACGCTCGATATACAGCCGTTCCAGAAGGATATTGCTTTCGCCACGGGCAAAACCCTGCACCGAAACAATTGCGCCATCCCGTGCGGCAACTGCTTCACACAATGCGCGAAGCTGATCCGAATCACCGTGGAAGATCACCGCATCAAACGGTTGAGCGGTAATATTTTCCGCTTTCGCCAGTTGAATACGCTCGCTGACAGTCGATGGCAATGCCTTCACTAACTGACGATGCAGCGCGTCATCTGGCCACAGCACCTGGCTGCCCACCGCCAGCACGGCGGCGAGCTGAGTCAGCGCATCCTGTTCATCATCCGCGATACACAATACGCGCTCACGCGGCAGCAGCGTCCAGGTGTTGCGCTCACCCGTCGGCCCTGGCAGCAATCGTTGTGTTCCTGCCTGCGCCAGCTCGCCATATTGCGTACATAACGCCTGCAATTCTGGACGATTTGCTGCCCATTCCCGCAGTGCATTTAGCGGCTGAGTCAATGCGGCTTTCAACTGCGCATCGACCGGATACTCTGCATCCTGACGCGCGAGCGTCACTGCCAGCGCACTTTCCGGGCGATTCGCCAGTAGACGGTAGAGATAGAGCGGACCGCCTGCTTTTGGCCCGGTGCCGGACAATCCTTCGCCGCCGAATGGCTGCACACCCACCACTGCGCCCACCATATTACGGTTAACGTACAGGTTACCGACATGGGCCGAGCCAGTGACCTGGGCGATGGTTTCATCAATGCGCGTGTGGACGCCAAGCGTCAGACCATAACCGGAAGCGTTAATCTGCTCGATCAGCTCCGGCAGCTGGTTACGGTTGTAACGCACCACATGCAGCACCGGACCAAAGACCTCTTTTTGCAATTCGGCAAAGTCATCCAGTTCGATCAGCGTCGGGGCGACAAAGGTGCCGTTTTGCCATTCACGGGCATCTTCGCTGTTTTCCCGCACCGCCTGGAACACTGGACGGCCTTTACTACGCATGATCTGAATATGACGCTCGATATTGGCTTTCGCTTCGCTATCAATCACCGGACCGATATCGGTGGTCAGGCGACCCGGATTACCCATCCGGCATTCGGCCATTGCGCCGCGCAGCATTTTCAACGTGTGGTCGGCAATCTCATCTTGCAGGCACAGCACGCGCAGCGCCGAACAACGCTGACCCGCACTGTCGAACGCCGAGGCCAGCACATCTATTACTACTTGTTCGGTCAGGGCGGAGGAATCAACAATCATCGCGTTCATACCGCCAGTTTCAGCGATGAGCGGAATAGGGCGACCCTGAGCGTCCAGGCGGCTGGCGATATTGCGTTGCAGCAACGTAGCGACTTCGGTTGAACCGGTAAACATAACCCCGCGCACGCGATCATCACCCGTCAGTTGCGCGCCCACGGTTTCCCCCTGACCTGGCAGCAATTGCACCACGCCTGACGGTACGCCCGCTTCCAGCAAAATGGCGATCCCTTGCGCGGCAATCAGTGGCGTTTGTTCTGCCGGTTTTGCCAGCACGCTGTTACCTGCCGCCAGTGCGGCAGCGATCTGCCCGGTGAAAATCGCCAGCGGGAAGTTCCACGGGCTGATACATACCACAGGCCCTAATGGACGATGGGTTTCGTTAGCGAAATCATCCCGCACCTGTCCGGCGTAGTAGTGGAGAAAATCGACCGCTTCACGCACTTCGGCAATGGCGTTACTGAAGGTTTTTCCGGCCTCACGTACCAGAATACCAATCAGTTGCTGCATCTGGCTTTCCATCAGCACGGCAGCGCGATGCAAAATCGCCGCGCGTTCAGCCGGAGGCGTGGCAAACCAGATTGGCGCGTTATTAACCGCACTTTCCAGCGCCAGTTCTACTTCACGCGGCGTGGCTTCACGCACATAGCCCACAATATCTTTCGGTTCCGCAGGGTTAATAACGGGCGACATCTCACCAGCCGCTACCGGTTGTTCCAGCATTGGCAAGGCCTGCCATTTTTGCAGTGCACTATTGAGCAGGGCAGAAGAGAGCGAGGCCAGACGGTGTTCGTTAGCGAGATCCAGCCCTGCCGAGTTGTCGCGCCCGTGACCGTAAAGATCGCGCGGCAGGGGAATTTTCGGATGCGGTAATCCAGTTTGCCCTTCCTGTTGCGCCAGTTTTTCTACAGCAGTGACCGGATCGGCGACCAGTTCATCCAATGGCAAAGAGGTGTCGGCAATACGGTTAACAAACGAGGTGTTAGCACCGTTTTCCAGCAGGCGACGCACCAGATACGCCAGCAGCGTTTCATGTGTGCCAACCGGGGCATAAATACGACACGGACGGTTAAGTTTGCCGTCGGCAACTTTTCCGGTGACCTGCTCATACAGTGGCTCGCCCATACCATGCAGGCACTGGAACTCGTACTGACCCGGATAGTAGTTTTGACCTGCCAGTTGATAAATCGCCGCCAGCGTATGGGCGTTGTGCGTCGCGAACTGCGGGTAGATTAGATTCGGCACCGCCAGCAGCTTTTTCGCACAGGCGAGATAAGAAACGTCGGTATACACCTTGCGGGTATAAACCGGATAACCTTCAAGGCCGTCCATCTGCGCACGCTTGATTTCACTATCCCAGTATGCGCCTTTCACCAGGCGAATCATCAGACGGCGACGGCTGCGGGTGGCGAGATCAATCAGGTAATCAATCACCAGTGGGCAGCGTTTTTGATAAGCCTGAATAACAAAACCGATGCCGTTCCAGCCTGCCAGTTCCGGCTCGAAACAGAGTTTTTCCAGCAGATCGAGGGAGATCTCCAGACGATCGGCCTCTTCGGCGTCAATGTTGATACCAATATCGTACTGACGCGCCAGCAGGGTGAGTGATTTCAGCCGTGGGTAAAGCTCTTCCATTACCCGGTCATACTGGGCGCGGCTGTAACGCGGATGCAGCGCCGACAGCTTGATTGAAATGCCCGGACCTTCATAGATGCCACGACCGTTAGACGCTTTACCAATGGCGTGAATCGCCTGCTGATAGGAAACCATGTACGCCTGTGCATCTGCGGCGGTCAGCGCTGCTTCGCCCAGCATATCGTAAGAGTAACGGAAACCTTTCTCTTCCAGCTTACGGGCATTGGCTAACGCTTCCGCGATGGTTTCGCCCGTGACGAACTGCTCGCCCATCAGGCGCATCGCCATATCCACACCTTTGCGGATCAGCGGTTCACCACTTTTACCGATAATGCGGTTCAGCGAGCGGGAGAGGCTGGCTTCGTTATGGGTGGAAACCAGTTTGCCAGTAAACAACAACCCCCAGGTGGCGGCATTAACAAACAGGGACGGGCTGCGACCAATGTGTGACTGCCAGTTACCGTTGCTGATTTTGTCGCGAATTAACGCGTCGCGGGTGGCTTTGTCGGGAATACGCAACAACGCTTCTGCCAGACACATCAGCGCCACGCCTTCCTGCGATGACAGCGAAAACTCCTGCAATAACCCCTGGACCATACCTGCGCGGCCACTGGCATTTTTTTGATTACGCAGTTTATCGGCCAGTTGATACGCCAGTTTGTGTGCCTGTTCAGCAACTGGCTGCGGCAGGCGGGCTTGTTCCAGCAGCATAGAAACCGCTTCGGTTTCCGGGCGGCGATAGGCCGCGGTGATCGCGGCGCGGGAAACCGACTGGGGCAAAATTTGCTCGGCAAAGTCGAGGAATGGCTGGTGTGGTTCCTCTGCCGGAGTCGGTGCTTCATCGCTCTCATTGGCAGCGCCAGAAAGCAGCGCAGGTAGCTCTGGCAGAGTATCGCTGTTTTCCAGTTGTTCGAGATAAGAAAAAATCGCCTGCTTAATTAACCAGTGTGGCGTGCGATCGATACGTGTCGCGGCAGACTTAATACGCTCACGCGTCGCGTCGTCCAGCTTAACCCCCATGGTGGTGGTTCCCATGCCATTACTCCTGTTGTTCTGAAAGGTGCAACTTAACGTTATCGTGAAATATCCATGATGTTGCAACTTTGTGCAATCATGTTAAATGTGACCTGCGTAGCAAGCTTAAAAATGAATGAAATGTTAATAAAAGAAATCGATATGACAGGGATTAAAAAAATAACTCAGACTTTTTCTCTGCGGCAGTTAACATTTTTGAAAGGTGCAACCGCAAAAAATGTGAGAGAGTGCAACCTGATGAAAAATAGTGTCGCTGAGCACTAAAATTTAATGTAAATGGTGTGTTAAATCGATTGTGAATAACCAGCGCTTCCGGCAGGATACGGTCGCCCTGGTAAAACATAAACTCTGTTACCCCGTTCCGGTGGCAGATATAACGGCAAGTTTCGACATTGCCGATAATAATTTTTTGGAGACTTTAGATGGCTATTAGCACACCGATGTTGGTGACATTTTGTGTCTATATCTTTGGCATGATATTGATTGGGTTTATCGCCTGGCGATCAACGAAAAACTTTGACGACTATATTCTGGGCGGACGTAGCCTTGGGCCATTCGTGACGGCATTATCGGCGGGTGCATCGGATATGAGCGGCTGGCTGTTAATGGGGTTGCCGGGCGCGGTTTTTCTTTCCGGGATTTCCGAAAGTTGGATCGCCATTGGCCTGACATTAGGCGCGTGGATTAACTGGAAGCTGGTGGCCGGGCGGTTGCGTGTGCATACCGAATACAACAATAACGCCTTGACATTGCCGGATTATTTCACCGGGCGTTTTGAAGATAAAAGCCGCATTTTGCGCATTATCTCCGCGCTGGTGATTTTGCTGTTCTTCACCATTTATTGCGCTTCGGGCATTGTGGCAGGCGCGCGTCTGTTTGAAAGTACCTTTGGCATGAGCTACGAAACGGCTCTGTGGGCGGGAGCTGCGGCGACGATCCTTTACACCTTTATTGGCGGTTTCCTCGCGGTGAGCTGGACTGACACTGTACAGGCCAGCCTGATGATTTTTGCCCTGATCCTGACGCCGGTTATCGTCATTATCAGTGTCGGTGGCTTTGGTGACTCGCTGGAAGTGATCAAACAAAAGAGCATCGAAAACGTGGATATGCTCAAAGGGCTGAACTTTGTCGCCATTATCTCGCTGATGGGGTGGGGGCTGGGTTACTTCGGGCAACCGCACATCCTGGCGCGTTTTATGGCGGCGGATTCTCACCACAGCATCGTCCATGCGCGTCGTATCAGTATGACCTGGATGATCCTCTGCCTGGCAGGGGCGGTGGCTGTCGGCTTCTTTGGTATCGCTTACTTTAACGAGCACCCGGCGGTAGCAGGTGCGGTAAACCAGAACGCTGAACGCGTGTTTATCGAACTGGCGCAAATTCTGTTTAACCCGTGGATTGCCGGGATTCTGCTGTCGGCAATTCTGGCGGCGGTAATGTCAACCTTAAGTTGCCAGCTGCTGGTGTGCTCCAGTGCGATTACCGAAGATTTATACAAAGCGTTTCTGCGTAAACATGCCAGCCAGAAAGAGCTGGTGTGGGTAGGGCGTGTGATGGTGCTGGTGGTGGCGCTGGTGGCCATTGCGCTGGCGGCAAACCCGGAAAACCGCGTGCTGGGCTTAGTGAGCTACGCGTGGGCAGGCTTTGGCGCGGCGTTTGGTCCGGTGGTGCTATTCTCGGTGATGTGGTCACGCATGACGCGCAACGGTGCGCTGGCGGGGATGATCATCGGGGCGCTGACGGTTATCGTCTGGAAACAGTTCGGCTGGCTGGGACTGTACGAAATTATTCCGGGCTTTATCTTTGGCAGTATTGGGATTGTAGTGTTTAGTTTGCTGGGTAAAGCGCCGTCAGCGGCGATGCAAAAACGCTTTGCCGAGGCCGATGCGCACTATCATTCGGCTCCGCCGTCACGGTTGCAGGAAGGCTAAGCTGAAGAGTAATTATTTATCTTTTGCTTTTTAACCCGAATGTTCCCTGCCATGCGGTATAAGTTGCCTGGCAGGGAGTGTTCGGGGGCAATTGCTATTTGCCCACCCGGCACAGATGAACAAAATTGCCGCTATCGGTACCTTCAGCTTATGTCCTGCGGCTGGTTGGTTGGGCGAGATAGAATGTATTCGACATATTCCCGCTGTTTTTTAACCACGCCAGTTTTCTCGCACCTTGCTTGGTCACTCCGCTCGATTTCAGGTAGGATCTGGCAGTAGACCACTGGAAGCCGCGTTTTTTACTCCACTTTTCGGCTCCCCCTGCGCTGTTACGCTTCTCCTGGGTCATATTCGCCCATTGTACGATGTCTCCGAAGGTGAACGTGACCCATTTCTGCGGCCCTGTCAGCTTCAACTCACCCAGGGCGGTAAGCCCGTCGTTCTTCAGGTAATTCCTGGCAGTAGTTGGCGCGAGGTTTCTTTCCTTACACCACTTTTCTAAATAACCAACCGGTTTTCGCACATGCTTGTTTAAGGCTGCCCACTGGCGGATATGTTCAAGGGTGAATTTGGCATATTCATGCGGCCTGTTTACCTTTACCTGTCCCGCGTAGTTCAGGCCGTGATCGGTCAGGTAATTTCTGGCATTTTTGATATTAAAATGATTGCGCGTACACCATCCTGGAACTCCCTGTAGAGCGTTTCGCGCCTGCTGGTCCATAGCCGCCCATTTTCGCATGTCGTCTACAGTCAATTTAACATATTGCTGTGGCTCGTCCTCGATGGTCTGCCTGGTGTTGTTTATGTCGTCATTTGCAGTATTTGGTGGGATGTTGCTTGTATTACACGATTGCTGTAATTCCACATCGTTACGCCACGCCAGCGGAGACATATTTCCAAATTCTCGCATGCCATTGTTGGTAAAGTGTGTTTCTTCTCTTCCGTATTGCTGGGCCGGGGAGTAGCGAGCTGCTTCATGCACCCTGTTTTGATTTTCATCCGTGAGTATTGGCCGTACGGACCAGAGATCAAAGGTTCCATATTGACTGCGTGACATCAGTGTTGTGACAATGGAGTGAAACAGCTCAAGAGCAATATTTGTACTGGTGCACACACCGCTCTTGCTGACTGCAATTTTCACGAGATTGCCCGTGTTGTCATGCTCTTGCGTCTTCGTGAAGGTGATGGTGAAACCGGCAACATCGAAGGTGAACGGTTCAGGAAGTTGCAGATCATTTGCACTTACCACCGGTTGGAACTGATGTCGATGTAGTTCGGTTGTCATCGCAACAGCCAGCAAGTGAACCTCTTCAGGAACCAGTGGAGTAACAGCCATGCCCGTGCTGTAGTCCGCATCCCTTTTGATATAATTATTCATCTGCACCAGAAGCGTCAAAGTTTCCAGACAACTACTCGGGAGTTGTTGCGGTGGAATATAGGTTGCTGCGCTCGTATTGAGGTTGGATATTGGTCTCATGTCATGCTCTCCGTATCCTTACAGGGTTAATGATTCGTATTAAGTCGTAGCCATCCGCATGGCTCCGGGCGATTCAGTCGGCGCACCAGGATGTACACTTCGGATGCGTTCTTGATGTAGTAAACAATCCGCTCATTCTGGTGTTAATGGAAACACCCGTAAAAAGCAGGAGGAATGCCAGTTATTGGCGAATTTACAATGCTGCCATCGGGGTGAGTTTCATGAAGATTATTATTTTTTTTACGCCTTGTATCATCGCGTTAAATAATAATTTCTTCCTGTGTTTCATAAAGTATATAGTTACAATTACTCGTGAATTTTATCGATAACTCGACGTTAGCCTTCAGCCAGAGAAAAATTAACTCGCAAATTTTTTAATTTATCGTTAGGGGAATGGGTAAATTATATTCTCGACCCTAATTACAGGGTTCATCTGAAAACAGTGGCGTCTC
>NZ_JAYQWM010000070.1:0-18370 GCF_036662595.1 Escherichia sp. Lx600-2
CAATTCGGAATAGACCCAAAAAGTACCTTTTTAACGAAAAAGTGAGATTTTTTTTTCCGGTAGTATTCACGCACAGATGAAAGGTATGACAAAAAAGAATTCAACGGAGTATCTATGAGTGATCTGATGACTGATTCCCAACAGCAAACTAACTCACGGGTCTTTAAATCCCCACTCGTGTCTTTTTCAACAGTGACCGGTTCCGGCCGATTCGTCAGTGGTATGAAGCAGTTCCGCGACGCGAACCCTGACCTTTGTAATGAAGTCACTGAACAGAAAGCATGGGCTATCAGCCCAACCGTGGTTCAAATCACGGAAGGATTCAACTCCCGTGAGATGGGAATGGGGGAAGCTTATTACCAGTTGCCAGAAGTCGCCGATCATCTCAATAACATCAAGAATGCGTACATCCGGGGTGATTACGTAGACCCTATCCGCGTTCTGATCAAAGACGGCATTCCGTACGTTCGCCAGGGACATTGCCGTTTAAAGGCTGCTTTGATGGCTGTGGCAGAAGGGCATTCTAACCTCACCATTCTTTGCATCGAGATGAAAGCCGATGAGATCAGCTGCGAATTGACAACGATTGACGGAAACCGTGGCTTGGCTCTTTCTCCTGTGGCTTTGGGTGAATCCTACCGACGTCTTCAGGCGCTGGGTGGATGGTCGCTTGACCGTATTGCCGAACGTGAGGGAAAAAGTAATACCACAATTGCTGCTCTTATTCGTTTAACCGGCTGCTGTGTCTATCTCAAAAAACTGATCCATGCCGATGCCATTTCCTATGTAGCAGTCCTGTCCCTTATCGATGAGTTCGGTGAAACGGAAGCTGTTGCGCGGATCGAAAAGATGATCGCAGACCTTGAAAAGGCTGATTCAAGCGGTATCCAGATTAAGAAAACGCCACGCGGGCAGATCCGTGTTGTCCCTTCCGATTTTAAACCCGCACGTGTTCCACCAGTTCTCGCTACAAAAGCCGTCGAAGGGGTCAAACTCATTACGACGAGTCTATTGCAGAAACTCGGTGATATCGAGTTGCCGGAGGTGACCGACTCCAGCGAAGATGAAGAAATTACCTTTACGCTGAACCGGAGCATGCTGGAGATGCTCAAGAACCTGCAAAGTGAGATTACGGAATCAGAAAACAAGCAGCTTCGCCGGGCCGAAAATCGGCAAGCCCGATTGAAAGGGGAAAAAGTGACTTACAAAACCAAGAAAAACGATAAAAATGGCGGAGAACCGCAATCCGAAACACCCCCAGCACAGGCTTAAATGAATTATTTCAGAGTGTGAGAAGACTACAATAAGAAGTACGATATTTTAGAGCGAGCCACCCAGGCTCTCCCCCCGTTGCCCCTACTATGTAGGGGTTTTTTTGTCCTGTCTCCGGCCCGTTTCTTCTGATTAAAACCACATCTGTCTTTCTGACTTTCCGCAGTGTTAATTTCTCCATTTTCATGTCAGCCAACCTATTAGCTTTTTGTTCAAGGTTGTTATCCTGGTATCAGATAAACCCTTCAAAAAGGACTGGTGCTATGTCTGCTGTTGAATCTGATTCCCTGCCAATGGGTGCCCCTGGGAGTTCTCTGGTTGCTTATATGCCTCATACTGGCCTCCTTATTAACGACGATAACTTCCTGCCCGAAATGCGGGAAGAGCTCGATGTCATTAACAGGCAGGTCGAATCATATAACGATGAGCTTAGCTTACTGAGGTCCATGTCCGCTCAGTTCCTGAAATGCGGGAATCAGAAGCTCTATTCATACCTCTCCGGATACAATCATCTCATTTCAGAAGCGGATGCCAGCTACGCAGAAAACGCGCTGCGTTCAGAATACTGGAAGAGGGTCATGGCCCTGACCGATGTACTGTCTGTGATGTCTGACGAAAAGAAGAAAGAATGGGATAAGCAGTTTACTGCTGACCGTTACCACCTTCCTCCTCAGGAGATCCCTGATTTTACACTCGATGCTGTTGTTACCACGGTTGTCGCGTTGCTCAATGACCGGCATCAGTTCATTAAAGATCGTGTCTATGCCGTCTTTCAGTCATTAAGCCGTCAACACAAAACCAATAAAGCATTTGGCTTCTCTACTCGCATGATCACCTCCGGCGTATGTGAAGGCGTGAAAGACAAATGGGTAAAACTGAAGGTTGAGTTTAAAGAATCCGGCCTCATGCCACTTTCGGAGTTGCGGGTGATCTGTTCTTATTTCCGGGGCGAAACAGTTAAACCGGTCTATGACACGAAAAAAATGGTTGAGAATATGGTTGGTCATGTTGGATTCAGAAACTGGATCAGCCTGGATGGCAACAGTATTCGTTTTCGGGTCTACAAAAACGGATCGATGCACATTGATGTGCATCCTGATATCGCCGAACGGCTTAACAACATTCTTGCTGCCATCGTCCCTCTGGCTCTGCCTGCTGAACGCGTGGCCCATACCAAAGCGACGTTGCAGGAGTTCCCGGCACTGAAACGCTGCATCGATTTTCATTCACGGATGCAGCTTGCAGAGCTGGATTTTACCCAGAATGAAAAGGAATGGTCCAGCTGGACATCGCTCGGCTATGCCGGTGAGAACGCTGATAAAACGCGGCAGGTGAACGCGGATGTTCTGCGATTTCTCGGTGCCCGAGTGACAAGCTACCATGTGACGTTTGATTATGACCCGACCGAAGTGATGCGCTTCATCGGACATATGGGCGCCATGCCTGATATTAAATCCCACCAGTTTTATCCGTCGTCGGCGCGACTCAGTGAATACGTCGCATCCATTATTGCGGCCGGGGAGGGGGAACGGCTGCTGGAGCCCAATATTGGGCACGGGGATTTGCTTCAATGTTTCCCGAAAAGTGTCAACGTAACCGGCATCGAACTGGATACACTGAATTGTCTGGTCTCCCGGGCTAAAGGTTACGAGACCACGGAAGCCGATTTTCTGGCCTGGTCGGCGGCGAATCAGATTCAGAAATTTGATTGCGTGGTGATGAACCCTCCTTTTGCTGACAACCGGGCTAAGCTGCATCTGCTGGCCGCTGCGTCTCATCTGGTTCCCGGCGGGCGTTTAGCTGCCGTCCTGCCTCTGTCCCTTCAGGGGATCGATAACCTGCTGGGCGAGGGGTTCAGGACCGAGTGGATGGATACCTTCGATAATGAGTTTGACAACACTGCCGTCTCCGTCCGCGTTCTGTATGCAGAACGCTTTTAACTGAAGGAAAGACTATGTCCAAAAGTTCGCCTGTCTTGCCTGAGGACCGTGATGATATTGAGTTTGTGATGGATGATTTCCAGCGGAGCCTGGGGAAAAGTAAACCAGTACGTGAAGTGCAATTTCTGGGAGAGTCACAGCAAAGTGAAGAATCTGCGAACTCTGCCGATTCGCCCTGGTTTGAAAGCTAATCTATTCTGATGGCGCCGTGCTGATTTAAAATGACTCCCCGGCAGTGAGCGGGGAGTTATTACAACTTTTACCTGTACTGAACAACAGTTCCGGCTAAGGTACAAACGGGTATGAAGAGCTGGACATCAACATGATGCCAGTAAGGCAGCGGCACCCTGTACCCTCCCTTACGATGATGGACAATCATCGCCTGTTGCTGACATTTCACCTCATTTAATCGTCCTAATTTCTGCTTTTCCTATTTCTTCTCAAGAGAAAAGTTACTTTTCTTCCACCGTAATCAGCCCTGTTGAAGTTGCCTTAACTTTCGTTTTGTTCTGACCCGACAACATTGCTATCACGGCAACATTTAAAAGTTTTATGCCGTGAAATACCCCGGCTAACCAGCAAGCCCAGGTGAAAAGATTTCGTAAAATAGGGGCAAATACATCCCGGGAGTATCACATGCGTAAAATTCTGACAGGCTGTATCATTGCCACGGCCATAGCTTCAGTTTATCCGGCGGCGGCTCAGATTTTCAGCTATTCGTATACTGACACCAATCAGCTGGCAAAGACGCTTAAGCCTGCCACGCAGAGCTACCTTAATCCGGCAAGCACAATGACCCTGAATCTGATCTCCGGCCTTGACCGATACGAACGAGTGAGTGTGACCAGGGACAGTGACAAAAAGGTCATGTATTCCGCAGTGACAGGAAAGATAAGCGTCGCAGATCGCATTGTTGCCGCAGACGGCACGGAATATTACGGAAAGGACTTGGCGTTACCCGCACTCGGTGAAGGGGCCTTCACCGTCATCAACGATACTCTGGATCTCCAGCAGGCTGTCGTCAGCTCTTCAACGTATCATTTCACAATCGACACTACAGCGCCAAAGTATACCAGCATCTACCCGAGCCAGAACGCAGGCTATGAAATGGTCCTGAGTGGCCCAGTTTGGGGGCTTGGGCGCGGAGGATCTGGCCAGTTTTCCATCTTTGCTGATGGAGTTGATGATGCGAATGGCATAGACAAGATCCGTCTGGTCATCAAGCGCGGAAATGGCACAGTCGTGTCCGACAATACACTCAGTTACGATACGGCGGCAAAACGTGCCTTTTACCCCTGGATCAAGGACTCGGTCACTCAACCCGGTATGCCCACCAGCGATCTCAATGAAGAATTTACCTTCAATTTTATCATCACAGATAAAGCCGGAAACACGCTGAATATTCCGCCGCAGCGCTTTTTATTTGATGACCAGATAGGTGAATACACCCCCTTTGCGGTTCATGACTCACGCGTCAGTACGAGTGTGGTCCCGGGGATCTCTTCAGGGTACGTCCCGTTTGTTCGGGGGCTATCTGTACTCGAAAACCCATACCGTATGGTCATCCGTATCCCCCGAACCAACTGGAAGCCATACCGTAACGGCGGCATCACCATTCTTAACAATTATGGCGGTGCTAAGGTTATTTCAGAAGACACGACCTATGTGTACGTCGAGGTGAAGCTTCCCCAGGGCGCTCTGGATATAAACTACTATCGCCCAGTGAACACGTACCAATGGTCCGGAGGCGATCTGACTCAATACGCCTCCTGGCTGAACTGGGACCCGGCTTCGGTAAAAAGTCCTGCATGGGGGAGTCCGGCGATTGAGCGACAGATGTCCGATGGTACCTGGTTTAACAGCGTCAATTGGAAATACTTCAAGGCTTCAGATATGCCGGTGAACCTGACCCAGATCCGTTTCAATGTGCAGGCAAGGCCCTACGACCAAAAAATTACTGGCGGTGCCACCTGCAACATCCCTGCCGGGTCAACGTCGTGTACCGTCGCCCTGACACAGGCGATTACAAACGGCACCACCGGCTATCTGCATAGTGGTTATGAGGTACGTTCCACAACAGAATCCACCTTCTTCATGCCTATCTGGGAAAACGTCGTCTGGCATACGCTGGGGCCTTCGGTCACTGGCTATGACTACAATGATACGACCAACATCCTTCAGGTTTACATCAACCAGCCGGGAGACGGATCGTATTTCGATACCGTTAAACTGAGCCGGGTGTGGCTGTCCGACAAATCCCGCAATAACGCGGATATCAATGTGACCGGAACACTAACGGGGCGTAACACAGCAACCGGGAATTATACATACGAGTTCAACCTGAAACTAATCCCGGAGGGCAGCTATAACGTGCAGCTCAACGCCCAGGATTCGTTCAACAATACGGGTAGTCTGGACTATAAGACTGTGACGGTCGATAACACGCCGCCGTCCATCAGTATCAGCTACGAAACCAAACCTATCACCAGCAGTGTAACGGTGTATGGACTGGAGAACATTCGTATTCAGCTCGCAGATACCCTGACCAAGCCCTCTTTAACGCGAATGACGCTTCGCGGTGGCCCGGTATCTGATGCTGTTGAGTTGTCGTGGGTAAACCTCGGAAATAATCTTTATGCCCCGAATTACCCGAAGATCTTTCCTTCACTTAACGACGGCGAAACTTACACGCTTACCGTGCAGGCCAAAGACGAGATGAACAACGTTAAAGAAAGCGCCGTCGAATTTAGTTACTTGCCGAACAACCTGGTTCGTCTGGAAAACCTTAAGACCATCTCCGTTAGTACCGCGCTGAAAACGTCCGATGACACACCGCTGGCGGTTCTTTATGCCAGCCAGCTGCGTAAGAAGGACGGGTCTATCGCAACCGGGAAACAGGACGCGATACTGACGGTGCGTAAGGATGCAGCCTTCGGCGTCACGGTGAATGGGGTTTCCGCAGCTCCTGGGGAGAGCAAAAATGTTCAGTTGGATCTGGGTCTGGGTGACAGCCGCAGCTTCCCTATTTTTCCTTCGACTTCCGGCGTCGTTGGAACTTCTGAATTTATGCTGAATATAGAGGAACTGAAGTAAAAGCAGGGTAGGGTGGCCAAGTCCGGGCCACTTCTTTCTGTTGTTGTCGCCGCAATGATGATTATCCAGATTCCGGTCACAGGGTTATTCACCGTTTTTGTGGATAACCTTCCGTCCCATCAGTAAAACTGCGAATGACACAGGCCTGCCACTCGCTGCGGGTTTGCTCATAAAACTACCCGTCAGCGTGGATCAACATATCATTCACCCGGTATAGTGGATACCCTTCATCCGGCACGCGATTCCTGCGGCCAGCGCCTGTCATGGTGATGGATGCAGGGCCACCAGCTGCAAACACAGGTTCAGCCTGGGATTACACTATACCGGGCGACGTTAACCTAATTCGCGGCCATGATGTCAAACAGCGACGGACTGGCGGGGTGCGTTTAACTACTGTGGCTATAAACAGACTGGTCTTCCCATGACTCACTCTCATTTTCTAGGGGACCGGTGATCCACTTTGCGGAGCGTGAGGCTCGGGAGCGAAAAGCCCATGCCTCGTCAGGACCGATAGTGACGCTTTCCTCCGTCATTGAGGCGTTTTTTGGCATTCGCTTTACGCCGGTACAGAATGACGGTAACTTTTCTAAGGCAGCGGATGATTACAAACGCAGTCTCTCAAAACTCGTACAAAATGGAGCCCCAAAAGAATGAAAATTAGCACGGGCATGATGAAAAGCAATGCACCGCTCATCATTCTGATTTGTTTAATGATCGCTTTTTCCGCCTATGTTAAATCATGGTCATTGTTATACACCTTGCTGGCGGCAACAGTCTCACTCACAGTCATGATCTCACTGCCTTTTATCGTTTCGCCTCTACAGCACTCAAAATTTATAGCCTTACGAATTTTGCGTTTACTAGTTATTACGCTTTGGACGATTGGCCTTGTCGGCGTCTTCTTTTCAGTTGTTGAACGTCTTGTATGGGTTAATGCGGACAGCTATCCGGCATGGCTGGCGAAGGAACTGGATTCTCCGGCCATCACGGATGGTGAAAATTTTATTAAAGCAACAGAGTCTTTTGAGAAGATCTGCGGGAAAAATAAAGGCTATCTTAGCGTTGTCACCAAGCATAACGGCATATTTATGCGCTGCGATGATAGCTTGTCTTTCGACTCCTGGTGGAAGGGTGTCTACCGGCTTAAAACCCCTGAGACTCGATGATATATTTCTTTAATGCTGCGACTGAATGGTCATCTTTTAGTTAAGACCTTTACGACGATATCCGCCCCTCCACTGTACCGGGTGCTGCTCCCCCATCAGCTACTGGTACGCGCTTTAAGTCGCTCCACTAAACCGGGTTAAACTTTCACTTCAGCATCATCACGTTAACAGGGTTGTACACCATTCGCTATCCACTATACCGGGTACGGTTTCCTAACCGTGACGTCATGCTATCCGGAAAGATGACACTGCCACGATCCACTATACCGGGTAAACCTTTCCACCCAGTACCACCACATTCCCGGTAACCGATTAGCAGTAGTTCTCATCCACTATACCGGGTACGGATCACATTTCTGTGACTCCACTGTACCGGGTATAGATCACATTTTTGGTGAAAAAACACACTAAATATTCAGTGTAAGGCTGAAGAGGAGGGGCTGCATCGTAATTTTAGGCCTGACACTACCCGGTGTAGTGGAGATCCATTGTACCGGGTAAAGCAGAGTGGAAAGGAGAAGAATGTCCACTATACCGGGTAACGCAGCCACCCACGCGGCAGGCAGGTGCATTATCCGGCATCGGTCATGGCTTCATGTTTCTCTTTAGAATATTCAGTACGTAATCGCCGTTTTCTTTGTCTATGGAGTATTCCAGAAAACCGATCTCTTTAAGCTGGCCCAGCGCCTTTTTAACCGTGGCATTCTGGTTACCGAGGTGTGATGACAGTTGGAGTCGTCCACGAAGCCGATCGAATCCGATGCGGTAAAAGGTGCTCGGCAGCTCAGCCAGATACAGGTACAGGGCCTGTGCGGACTCCTTACGGGCCAGTTTTTGCAATGTCTTCAGGTAGAGTCGGGTTTTACCGTCGACGCGATACAGCGTATTGAGCTTCGAATTTGGCTTGATGATGATTTTTCCCGTGGAACTGTCGTAATACGTCGATTCCACCAGGTGCATGTTTATCGTTATCTGATCATCTGTACCGGGTATTTTCTTAATAAATGAAATGTTGGTCCGGGCTATACGCGTCAGCGAAGCATCAAAGCGCTCTTTCAGTTGTTTATCAATGCGCTTGGTATCAAACCCACAAAATTTTGCAAACTCCGGAAAATTCAGCTCCAGCTGACCTTCTGAATCAAGCGGCCGGTTAGACAACGCATAAACGATCCCACACCATGATTTGAAATCGGTATCCATATCGAGACGCGGCCCGTAGATTTGGATCTGGCTGTAACCTTCACCCTCTACAATAGATAACCTTGATAGCGGCTCAGTGGCATCGATATGATGGCTCTTCCTCCCCCCCTTGTCCGTAGATTTCAAAGTCGGCACAAACACACCTAGGCGGAGTAAAACTTTCGGTTGAATGGTCTGTTTTAATGTGGGAAAGAGTTGTATAACTTCCCCTGAATCTTTTAGGGACTCTTCAATGACGAGAGATAACTTGTTGTTATTACTTGACATATTGGGAGATCCGTTTTGTGCATAAGATCTACATCCTACCCGCTATAGTGTATCGAATCTACCCGGTATAGTGGATTATGCGCCCGGTACAGTGGATGGATTACCCGACATAGTGTATTTCTCCCCCTGTACAGTGGATGCTGATCCGCTGAGAGGCCCGATATCACTGGGCTGCGAGGATCGTTATTCCTTTTTGATCTGCTATTGATCCTCTATTGATCTTTATTATTATTCTATCCTGTTGATAACTATGCTCTGTCACGTATTGAATCATCACGATCAAAATGTGAGTAAATTCCGATCCGTTCTAAAAACATCAGAAGCACACTTCAACCCTTACAGAAAAAGTTACTTTCGTTAAGCCGCCAGTACTACCGACGGCCCATTCTCATTACTTCAGCTCATCGATCTGGATCATGAACTCGGATGTACCCACTTTGCCGTTTTCAGCAGGGTATATAGGTACTAAAAGGTTATCACCGAGCCCCATATCAATTTTCACCTCTACAGATTCACCAAGCGCGGCCTGCACGCCGTTGAACTTAATACCGAAGGCAGCGTCTTTACGTACCGTTAGCGTCGCACTCTGGACGTCTTTTGCAATCTCACCGTTGGACTTACGCAACACGTTGGTTGACAGATAAGCAAGAGGCTCATTTAACGACGTTTTGAGTGCTGAACTGACGGATAAGGTTCGCAGGTTATGCAACTGCACTAGGTTATTCGGGAGGTAGCTGAATTTCTGGGTATAAGTTTTGCTGTTCGACTGACTGTCGGAGACCGTCACGCTAAGCGCATAGTTTTCGGAAGGCTCGAATGAGGGGAACAGCCTTGGATATTCTGGCGCATAAACGTTCGTGCCAGCAGGTGACCACGTGAGCTCAACGTTATCTGCCGTTGGCCCTCCGGTTATCTGAAGACGGGTGATCCGGGGTGTTGTCAGGTTATCCGCCAGAGCTATACGGATATTCTCCAGCCCGTATACCACCGTACTAGGGCAGGATCATTTCAACGTAGGTATAGGTGCTGTCCGTCGCAATCTCGGTCGGGGAAGAATACAGGTTATAGAATAGCAGGCCGCCCTCGGCATATGACCGGTAGTTGGACTTTGGCACGCGATATACAAGATGAATCGGATTCTCATTAACGGTCATCCCAGCTGAATAGGCCGGATATCCGGAAACCCCTGGCACCACGCTGGCGGAGCTTTGCGGATCTCGGACCGCCCAGATAGTTATCATATCGAAAGAGCTGCAACGGAAGGGTTCGGGTGTTTCCTGCGTTGTCATAAATGACTACCTTGGCCGTGAAATCTTCATCCAGATTGCTGTCGGGAATACCCGCGCCTTTGACCGAGTTTTTTGAGTAAGTGTGATACATCTTCTGACCAGTCACGTCGTACTGAACAAACTGCCGTTACTGCGATAGACATAAAACATACCTTTCTCGATGCCATTTACGTCCGTGACATTGGTTGAGGTAAAATCAAACTGCCCCGTGGCCTCCAGCCCCATTTTCCAGACGCTACCCGCAGTTGATCCATAGGCGGCGTTGCCTGTGAGGGCATTAACAGACAGCGGTGTGGTGTCTACCAGCCAGTTGTAGCTGTAGGTGGCTACAACGGACTGATTCAGATCCAGAATACTGACCTGCACAACCGACCTGCCTTCGCCAAGCACCGGTAAAGTTACTTTTTTTCCGTAAAATTCGCTGCCATCTCCGGCCTTCAGACGGTCGGATACGCTGGTGCGCGTAGTAGTGGTGTTCAGCAGTTGCGTGCCGGTGGCGCTGGTGATTTTGACATTCACATAACGGTCAAGACCGACAATGAGCGTCAGGGTTACCGGTGAGGCCGGATTCAGCAACAGCCGGGTTGAGGGGGCGTGAACTTCAATACCATTGGTATCTGTGAAGATGGATTCATAAATTTGAGCAGATGCCGGAACTGAGACTCCGAGCATAGCCATAGCCAAAGCTATAGCCTGATTTTTCATTCAGTATTCCCCTTTTAGTTGTTGCTATTTTAAACGTCTGCCCTGCGGATTTTTCCGTTAAGGGGGGGATTTCTGGGGAATTAATCAGCCTAAAACGGACATTGGGATGGGGTATTTCCCGCAGGCCTGCCGATTAAATCTGGCAAAAAGCACACAAACGGACGATGTTTTACTGAACAATTACCCCTCTTAGCGCCCGGGCGAAGAAAACGATTCAGGTAAAATTTTCTGGCCAACCAGGAGAACCGAAATGAAATTTTGCCGACGTCCGTTGATTGTCGCCGTCTATACGGCACTGCTGTTCCCGCTTTACAGCCAGGCTCAGCTTTACAACTATTCGTATACCGACACACGCGGCACGAAAGTGAATGCTGAACCCACCAGAGAGTATCTCAACCCGGGCAGCGCAATTACGCTGAATCTGATATCTGGTCTCGACCGCTACGAGCGCGTTACCGTGACACGTTCATCCGATAATGTGCAGATGTTCCAGAGTGTCACCGGCCTGGTGACAGTGGCCGACAGGATCACTGCCGCTGATGGTAGTGAGTACTACGGCAAGTCCATGACACTGCCGGTACTGGGCGAGGGTACTTTTTCTCTTAAATCCGAAACACTCGACAATAAGTCGAATGTCGTGGCGACAACCAGCTACTCTTTCAGCATCGATATCACTCCTCCCGTTCTACCAGATCCGATGCAGTGGATCAGGGCTGGTTTTCAGTACGGAAGTCTGGATATTTTCGGCGACAGGACCGCAACCCAGGCCATTTCGTTATCGAACGTCTCTGATGCGAGGTCAGGACTGGATAAAGCGGAGTGGTTTGCTATTGACAGCAGCGGTGTCCGCCGGACTGTAAATGCTCAGCTGAATGCACTCACGGGGGTGGTCCAGGCACTGGCGGCGGTGGCGGCAGGAAGCACGGTTGCGCCCGTCAGTCCGGCATATTACACCGTAGGTTTTCGGGTTTATGACAAAGCCGGGAACTGGACAGAAACATCACATCGCTCTGGTATTGATCGTACAATACCCAGCTACATTCAACATCAGGTGCGGAATGCGAAAACAGGCGTCTGGGAAGATTATGTTCCTGGCATGACTATTTTCGAGAACCCAGTCAAATTCAGGTACAAACGCCTTAAATCGGACTCAACCAATTTTAACGGGACAGACTTCGGCTGGGTCGATCAGATTACCAACTCCGACAATACCTATTTTTATACTGAAGCCACGGTGAGCTACCCGGAAACCTATATGTACTACGAGCTTCATACTAAAGCGGGCCTTAACGTCAACCTCCAGTACAAAACGCTGAAATTTACTCCGGGTAACGGCGTGGCTGAAGCCCCCCGCTATTTGTCAGGGCAGTACCATTTCAGAGATGCTAATACATGGACTTCGAGTGACATCGTCAGGTTTACCGGGCCGGATTGCGTAGATTTGGGTCGTGTAAACGTTGAACCGCGCTCTTATGTGCAAACTGCTACTATCGTCGGCATTGGCAGTTGCAATGTTTCAGTGGGTGAGAGCAGTTGCCAGGTCAGCATGAATTACTGTAAGACGAGCGGGAAAGGCTATGTTCCGTACCAAATTCATATCAGAGGGACCGGTTCATACGCAAATCTCGGCGGACTACAGTCGCATTTCTACACCTACTGGGATATGAACGCCCCGGTTATCAACAGTATCGTCTCCAGCCCACTGGATAAAACGGTGGTAATGCTGGTGACGGACAGTGACGTAACTAACGACTGGACCAATTATATGTGGGCCACCAATATCTTTAACCTCACACTGAAGGACACCAGTAATAAAGTCTCTACCTTGTCGCCGAAAAACGTTACGGTCCTGAACTACCAGCTGAAACAAGTGACGTTTGATTACAGCGCGTTACCCTCCGGGAAATACACTGCAACGGGTGCCGCGACGGACACCTACAACAACACGGCAGAACTGACGCTATCGAATACCATCCTGCATGACGTCACGCCGCCTGTTGTCGATATCAGTTTTGAGGGAAAGCAGGCTGACGGAGCACTGGTCAAAGGGCTGGAAAATCTGGTGATCACACTGGCCGACGATATGACAAAAGCTTCCCTGAAAAGCATCACGCTGAGCGGCGGACCCACTTCTGACAAAGTCAGTGTGGGCTGGTACAGCCAGGGAACTGATAAATACGGGCTGAACTACCCGCGTATCTTCCCCGCGACAGATGATGCGGATTCCTACCAGCTTACTGCGGTTGCGGTAGATGAAGCCGGTAATACCACGACAAAGGTCAGCCGGTTCCGTTATGTACCGAACAACCTGATTGAATTTAACACTCTCAAAACGCTGGCCGTGGGTATGGGGCTGAAGACATCAGATAACCAGCCGCTGGCGTATCTGCGTACCAATAGCATCCGGAAAAAAGATGGTTCGCTGATCACTGGAGCACAAACCGGCACGCTGACGGTCCGCAAAGATGCGGCCTTTGCGGTTAGTATGAATGGGGTGGCCGTCGTACCCGGGGATTCGAAAGACATCACGATAGATTTCGGGCAGGGTGATGGCGTCCTGATCCCCATCTTCCCGGCCACCAGCGGCAATGTCGGTGAATCAAGCTTCATGATCGAGCTGCCGCAAATCCAGTAACTGCCTCCGAACCGGCCCCGTATTACGGGGCTTTTTCATAGTGTCTTAACGTAATCAGAAAGAAACGAAACAGGCTGATTTAGTCGCATGTCAGAACTTGCTGAGAAACCTCTTATCACGCGTGTAGCTCCCCTGGAGAGGATTTATTATTGCGCTTCCCGGGCAGAGGGTCTGAAGCCAGATCGCCATGAAATTCGAATGCAGAGCCAGTTTTTGCTGCTTGGCGTCATCTGGTTACCACCTGCACTCGCTATGGCAGAACTGGAACGCCTGCTGAAGGGATATGACGCTGACCACAGCCGGTTACTGGAAAACGTCCTGGAGACTGCCCACCAGCAATTCCTGAAGTTCTGTGAGCCGCAGAAGAGAGAAGGGGGGGGCGTAGAAAACCACGTAGAATGTCCCCGACAGGACGACGCACTTCAGTGTTTACGGTTTATGTCAACGCGGTATGCGCTGGCCGTTGATCTGTGTGCCGCGTATGTGTGCAGCAGGTATGGACGTTAGTGCATTTCATGATTTACGGGCGGGCGCACCGGTTACTTCTTCTCTTCCAGCGAGGCAAGGCTGCTCATTTCTTTCATACCCAGACGAGCGGCTACGCCCATGGCGGTGGCTTCGAGTTCGGCCTTGCCGTGTGAGACGATATTCACCATGGATTCCTGAATGAGTTGGTTGGTGAAGGCCAGATTGACCGGCAAGTTATTGATTACGCTTAACAGCGACTGATAGGCTTCGTCAAGCTCACGCTTTCCAGCCTTGCCTTTTACCGCCAGCAAACGCAGCACTTCCAGCTTTTCATGCAATTTCGCCATTTCACGCTCAGCGGCTTCCCGGATCTGCCGTTCGTATCGTTCGCGTGTCGACTCAATATAGCCAATCTCCGGCTGCCGCTCATAATCGCCGCGAATCAGGCTGTTAATGGTACACGGCACGCCGTCACTCATTCCGAACGATGTGATCATCGTGGCCCACTGCGCCGGAGACAGACTGACTTGCAGGAGCGGTGAGCGGCGTCGGCCTTCCGCCAGTCGATGACGGATCACACCGTCGCGTTCAATCTGCTCTGATTCACTGAAGGTCATCGTGACTACCTCTTTATGACTGAGGTCGGAGGCATAAAGGCGCTGTCCCGTCGTGGACGTGCGGCTTACTGATACCAGTCCGTAAGCCGAGTGGCGGGTGATCACCTCTCCCATCTCGTTTTCAGTCACCGTCGGTATTACTGTGTTTTTCATCGTCATGCCCTACAAAGAATTAAAAATGACAGCGTCTGGCGTAAATCAGATGCGGAACCGGAATGTCTGGGAACTTTTCCCACGTCACTCGCTGAATTGTACGCCTGCTGCAATTGGTGGCGAGTTTCCCACTTATAGGCCGCTTCCCGCACGACACGAGCCACGATATTTTTACCCTTCATTACTCTAGTTCTCCGGCGCAGCCAGCCATCTTACTCACTTCCGTGCGTATGTCAGCGAATAATGACCAGGTCAGGACCAAAACTGAATCCATCGCCCATCCGGTCGGAATGCTTGGATACATATGATTTCCCGTATTTCTCCAGGTCTTGCAAACTGGATCTTGCCAAGTTCCATGAATACTCATGCCCCCAGATTTCCCCATCCCGATCAGCAAATCGTGCGGGTTTATAGTTGGCCTTGAGCAGAGCATAGACCTGTTCGAGAGTGGGTAATACCGGGCTGGTCTTCCCGTCATTTGCGTTAGCGTTCGTCATTATTATGTACTCAGTCGAGTTATTGTGTGGGGATGGTTGCACGCGAACTGTGCCGCCTCCCGTTGTACGGAAGACCTGTCGGCGCTCATGCAGCACGGAATTAGAATGCTTGCAGGCACGTTACGCTTCCTGAAAATCTTCTCCCATTCCGGCGCTTAGGAAGCGCGTATTCGCCGTCAAATCGGTAAATCCCGACCTTAGAGCATGGGCCGTCGTTTTTAACTAATTCCCAGATGAAGTCGGCACGGTCACTGAAATAGCCTGGACCTTCGTCAAAGGATGAAAATTCACTATGCACAACGCACAGATCGCCGTGCTGGCCGTTGATAAAAACGAAGTGACCTTTATGCTTTTCGCCTAGCTTCGCGTCGAGGTGTCCGAACGTTTGATACATTACGGAGGCTTGATGTTCTGCACCTGCCATTCCAAGTAATTCGCGCAATTCACTCCTCCTTCACGCTAACGCCATAGTCGGCCAGCGCCTCTTTATCCGCTTTACCGCGAGCATTCCAGCGTCGAAGTACGCCATCGTTAATTTTCGGTGGTAGTGTGGCAACATCGCCCATCTGCCTGACTCCTGTTCTGAATAATTTTACCCGGGGCCAAAATACCGCTGGGCAGTTTGCCTGGTTACACCCCAGGCACCAACAGGGACGGGCTGTTATAAGAAAAGCGATCTACAGGAGCATCTTCAAATCTGTGGCTCGGTGCATCCGGTGTCAGAACCAGGCCGTCATGTGCCGCGTGAATATGCAGCAGTGAATCACTGCCCGTATCAATGTGCAGCGTCGGTACACCACGGTCGATCTCCAAAATGAGGCCGAAACACGTGGTGCCGGTTTCATTCGTCACTTCGCACTGAACGTTTTTATTTTCTGCTAACACCTTCACCTGGTAGGGCTGACAGTCTTCTTCTGGGATCTCGGCTTCACCCAGTTGCCAGTCCTGCAAAGTCAGTCTCATTTCTGAAGAGGTGGTATGGGATTCCGGCGTCAGCAGTGCATAAACCTGCTGGCGGAACTGCTCGCTCATCTCTGGAGTCAGGGCATCGGTCTCTCCGTTGAAATGCTCTTCCCAGCCATCATGATCAGCGTGCATCCAGACGTTTTGCGTCACCGACGGCAGTGAGGCGTCAGGGTGTACGATGAGATACGGAGAGCTTTCTTTGGTTTCCAGATAGCGGACGGACTGGCCATTCTGCAACGCGCCTTCAGCAGCCGTACCATCGGTCTCCGGTAGTGCGATTTCAGTGACATTACCGCCACAATGCTCTGCCACAACACGCCCCAGATCTTCCATCAGGGCGCGATGTTTTTCTGGGGAATCCAGCTCGCCCAGTAATTCTGGTTTTACCAGTAATGCAGTAATAATTGTTGCCAGTTCACGCGTCGAAATTAATTTAGCCATGATAGTCCCCTTTTCTCTGATGAATTAATTCTACCAGTTCTAGTTTGCTGGCTAATAACCTGAAAGAAAGTTTTTTAAAATATACTCGCCCCATAAGTTAGGGGCGAAAAATGGGGGTAAATAATAATGACGGATTTTGAATTAATAAATCAGTAGGCGGCTTTCAATAATAATCCAGGGCGTCCGTAGGTATACTGGTCAGAGGGCGAAATACTGAAATCATGATTAAGGGAGTCGGTTGAAAGAACCAGACCACCGTGAGCTGCCCGGATGTGCAGAACTGAAGGATCAGTGTCACCCGCATTAACGTGGACAGAGGGAACTCCATTTTCAATCAAGAGTGTCAGGGCCATCACCAGACGGGAATCTGTATCTTTTACTGCCAGCATGGCATGACCACCGAGCGCCATTGTGACGTTAAACTCTGCTGAAGAATCGGTCTGCTCAACATCGTCGGTGCTGTACTCACACATCCGTACCACCTGTACTGGCAGATTAGCATGGCTGGTTTCTTCCTGAAGGAGCAGACGCTGGAGGGTGTAGCGGCGTACAGCGCACTCTTTGTGGGTCGGCAGTTCATCAGGGCTTTCTTCGACACTGCCTTTGATATGGTCAAGCCAGCCATCCCGGGCATGATGACGCCAGACGTTATCTGTGAGGGAGTGCATGTCCTGGCCAGGAGAGACAACAATATAAGGGGTTTCATCTGGAGATGTCAGGTAATCGGCCTGGCTGTCTTCATCGCGTACCTCAGGCATGATCACGCCGTCAATTTGACCGCCGCAATGTTTCGCCACCAGCTCGCCGATGTCCTGCATAAATGCTTTATGCGTGGCTGGTGTTTTTAATTCATTCAATAATGCTGGTTGCACCAGTAATCCACAAACAATTTCCGCAAGCTCGGCAGGTAACAAATATTTTGGCATGGTTAGTTCTCCTCTTTTTGAATGAGAACACTCTAGCATTTTGACTTACTTTTCTAATAAGTTGACGACAGGTATTTTTTTAAAAAAATATCCCCTGAATTTATATTAAAAGCCAGACTGCATTAATCCTGGAAAAGTAACTTTTCTCAGGGCTTCACGGGAGGGCATTACCCGTTATGCCCTCACCACAACTGAATCACTTGAACAAAAACGTGTAGATGTCCATTTCAACAGCTACCTGAACGCCGGTGTTCTTTGACCCAGGCAGTTCCCGAAAGCCTCTAACCGTCTGGGAGTGCGCCAGCGATACCTGCGGATGAGACGGGTTTTGTAGACGGGGACGAGCGATACAGCCGGAAGACGAACAGGCTCCGGTGTTTCAGCTTGCGAGTGCCGCGATCCTGAGGCACCAGTAGATGCCTGCGTTTTCCAGATTAAAGCGGCATCACGCCGCTGTGCCACCCCCCGGAACTGCGTTAGACCGTGCGTGTTATACATGTCAGCCATATGGACTGTTTCGGCAACCGGAAGTAAAGCATCATTAAGGTGACGGACAGGCATTCCCTGAGCCGTATCACGCTGCTGTTATACCTTAAAACGGATAAATACTTAAGCATCGCTACTCAAATGAGTGAAAAGCAATCACTTTTATTGTGATGCAATAAATGCCTCATTAGGATTTGTTTCGTTCTTTGTAAACAGATAATTCTGAAAATACCCTCCATTAAAATTGAA
>NZ_JAYQWM010000071.1:0-18072 GCF_036662595.1 Escherichia sp. Lx600-2
TGCTAGTTGAAAAGTAATTGCTAGCACAAGGGAGTAGTTGTATGAAGTTATTGTGATCTAAAGATCTGGTCTTACATTTGAAAACAGAACATGTAGCTGTTAAAGTTTCCATCAGACGAAAAACTTGTTCTCTTAAGATTTTTAAATACTTCGGGGTTATCCGAGTCGAGAGAGCGTCTGAAAGGAAAGAATCTATGAAATGGTATGTATTGCAATTCACCACGACAAGATTTGCAGCCGTTTTCAAACATCTCGAACGGCTTAACTTCTCCTACTACTGCCCTATGGCTACTGAAAAGTATCGCCGACCTGATAAACAACTTTCTTACCGAGAAAGATTAACCCCACTTTTTCCTGGTTATCTTTTTATCCAGGCTGACTTTGATGAAGTCCATACGACCACTATCACCGGGCTTCCCCATACCCAACGTTTTATAGCGTTCGGCGGCGAGCCTTTAGCGGTTCCTGATGATGAAGTCTGCAACGTACAGAAAGGAGAACGTAACTTACTTAACTTTGATGAGTATCCTCGTTTAGTGGAAATTATGATGATGAGTGAGCCACGTATGCGCAGCATGGCAATGCTTAACTACATCACGGAAAAAAGTCTATCCCACAAAATGAAACGGAAGAAAAATGACTGTCACCAAAAGAAAGAGTCCAGCAAAGCGCAAGCCGCAACGTAATACCCTCTACCTTCCTACCGAAGTAAGGGATGAAGTTGAAAGAATATCTGTAGAGGTTAGTTATCGAAGGGGGAAGCGGATTTCGGATTCTGGTTTCGTGCAATATCTTATTAAGACATACTCTCAACAAGCCATCCAAGAACTCATTCAGGGAGCCGATACAGGCAACGATGAATGAGTTTTTTCTTTTCTCATTACCGGGCTGATCCTACCGGGAGCATAAAATGCTATCCACTACAGCTTTTGTCGCTCTTGCTATGCAATGTGCGGCCAGCATTCATCCAGATACAGCGCAAGAAGTAGCAAGGGTTGAATCTGGTTTTAATCCATATGCTATTGCTGAAATTATTCCTAAGAATGAACGAAAGGAGGGCGATAGTGGTGTGATTTCACATTTCCCTAAAACAAAGGAGGATGCATTAAAAATTGTTCAAAATATTGAATCACGCAATCGCCGCTACTCAGTAGGTTTAATGCAGATTACCAGCACTAATTTTTCTCAATACGGTGTTAATGCAGATAAGCTTTTCTCGCCATGCACAAATCTTGCTGTTTTCGAAAAGGTGCTGCTTGATTGCTATACCCGTGGTGGAAATTTGAAAAATGCTCTTAGCTGTTATTATTCCGGTAACTTTTCTACCGGAAAAAAAACTGAATCGGGGTTTGGTAATACCAGCTATAACCAACGTATTGGCTATAACCAATCGGTTAATAAAAAAGATTGGGAGGTTCCATCCGTCAGAGAAGATATTAAAAAGAATAACGCTACTCAAAAGATTTCTAATCGTATAACCACCATTTATCCACAATACGCCATGCGTGGCACTGTTTTAGATGAAAAGGAAACAACAAATGTTGAAAGTGAATAAGCGTTTTTTAACCCTGTCTGTCTTCATGGCTGCTTTAATGGTTTGTGTTGCTGAACCAGCTTTCGCTGATGATGTATCGACGAAAACCACTGGTTTCTTACAGAAGATCATCGACTTCTTAACTGATATTCGTAAGCCAGCTATCACTATCATTGCGTTGATAATTGGCTATATCGCTATCTTCTCACGCCAGCATGCATCGTGGATTACTCCCTTAATCATCGGGATTATCATCTTCATTGTTGCGCCTTATCTGCCGAACTGGTTGGCGTAAGTTGACGTTAAAGGGGGCGTACAATGAGTACCGTTTTTAAAGGGCTGACACGCCCCGCTTTGATTAGAGGGTTAGGTGTTCCACTTTACCCTTTTCTAGCAATGTGCGTGTTGGTCGTTCTGCTAGGTGTATGGATAGATGATTTGATGTACTTCCTTATCCTGCCCGGTTGGTTTGCTATCAAGCGAGTAACAAAAATCGATGAACGTTTTTTCGATTTGTTGTATCTGCGTGCCGTAGTTAAGGGACATCCGCTGGCAAACAAGCGCTTCAGCGCCGTACATTATGCGGGAAGCCAGTACGATGAAGTTGATATATCTAAAGTGGACAATTTTATGAAGCTGAAAGACCAGGCGTCTATTGAAGCTCTTATCCCTTACTCTTCTCACATTACTGATGATTTAGTTGTCACCAAAAACCGCGATTTGCTCGCAACGTGGCAAGTTGATGGTGCTTATTTTGAATGTGTGGATGACGAAGATTTAACGTTACTTACTGACCAGTTAAATACGCTCATTCGTAGTTTCGAAGGCAGGGCGATAACGTTCTATACTCACCGCGTGAGGGTAAGAAAAGAAGTTAAGGTTGGTTTTAATAGCAAGATTCCTTTCGTTAATCGCGTAATGAATGATTACTATTCCTCCCTTTCTGAGCCTGAGTATTTTGAAAACAGACTCTATTTAACGATTTGTTATAAGCCTTTTAATATCGAGGATAAGGTTTCTCATTTTATCTCGAAGAATAAAAAGGAAAATAATATCTTTGATGAGCCAATCAATGATATGAATGAAATTTGCGGGCGACTTGATACATATTTATCTCGTTTCCATGCACATCGTCTTGGACTGGTTGAGGAAAACGGGCGAGTTTTCTCAGATCAGCTATCCCTTTTTCAGTATTTGCTTTCTGGTAAGTGGCAGAAGGTCAGAGTTACAAATAGCCCTTTTTACACTTATCTGGGGGGCAAAGATTTGTTCTTTGGAAATGATGCCGGACAGATTACGGCGTCGCAGAATGCCCGGTATTTCCGTTCGATAGAAATCAAAGATTACTTTCAGGAAACAGATGCAGGCATTTTTGATGCGCTCATGTATCTTCCTGTTGAGTATGTCTTTACATCGTCTTTCACGTCGATGGATAAGCAAGCCGCTGTTAAAGCGCTTGATGATCAGATAGATAAGCTTGAACTGACGGATGACGCTGCTAAATCCCTCCTTGCTGATTTGCGCGTTGGTCTTGATATGGTTTCAAGCGGATACAACTCTTTCGGAAAGTGTCACCAAACATTGATTGTCTTTGCTGACACGCCGGAACGCTTGGTGAAAGATACGAATATCGTTACTACGACCTTAGAAGACCTGGGGCTGATTGTTACTTATTCTACCCTAAGCTTGGGTGCTGCCTTTTTCTCTCAGTTGCCAGGCAATTACAATCTTCGTCCTCGCCTAAGTATGCTGAGTAGCCTCAACTTTGCCGAGATGGAAAGTTTCCATAACTTCTTTCACGGTAAAGCTACTGGTAATACTTGGGGCAATAGCTTAATGGCTCTTCGCGGCTCTGGTAACGATGTCTACCATCTCAATTATCACATGACTACGGAGAATATTAACTTTTTCGGCAAGAACCCTACGCTTGGCCATTGTGAGATCCTGGGAACCTCTAACGTAGGTAAAACCGTTCTCATGATGATCATGTCTTATGCGGCACAGCAATTTGGTACGCCTGAATCATTTCCGGAAAACCGAAAAGTAAGGAAGCTAACCACAGTCTTCTTTGATAAGGACAGAGCGGGAGAAGTGGGTATTCGTGCTATGGGCGGGGCTTATTTTCGTGTGAAGGGCGGAGAGCCTACCGGGTGGAACCCGGCAGCCCTCCCGCCAACTAAGCGAAACATAGCATTTGTAAAAGACATAATAAGGCTGATATGTAAGCTCAACGGCAATACGGTTGATGATTACCAACATTCGCTGATTTCTTCAGCCGTTGACCGTCTTATGCAAAGGGAAGACCGTTCCTTTCCTATCAGCAAGCTCATCCCGCTGATCATGGAGCCGGATGATACTGAAACTAAGCGACATGGGCTTAAAGCTCGACTGAGAGCGTGGAAGCAGGGGGGCGAGTATGGCTGGTTGCTCGATAATGCTTCCGATTCCTTTGATGTTGCGCATTTGGATGTTTTTGGCATCGATGGAACAGAATTCCTTGATGATAAGGTTGTAGCCCCGGTTGCTTCTTTTTACCTGATTTACCGGGTAACAATGCTGGCTGACGGTCGCCGTTTGCTGATCTACATGGATGAGTTCTGGCAATGGATAAACAACGATGCCTTCAAGGATTTCGTGTATAACAAGCTTAAAACTGGCCGTAAGCTGGATATGGTGCTTGTTCCCGCAACGCAATCACCGGATGAATTAATTAAATCTCCAATTGCCGCAGCCGTCAGGGAACAGTGCGCCACCCATATCTACCTCGCTAACCCCAAAGCGAAACGCAATGAATATGTTGATGAACTTCAGGTAAGGGATCTTTATTTTGACAAAATCAAAGCTATCGACCCCTTGTCTCGCCAGTTTCTGGTAGTCAAAAACCCGCAACGGCAGGGCGAACGAGATGACTTTGCGGCTTTCGCAAAGTTAGACCTGGGCAAAGCTGCCTACTACCTTCCCATTCTGAGTGCTTCAGCAGAACAACTTGAGTTGTTCGACGAAATCTGGTCTGAAGGTATGGCACCTGAAGAGTGGATAGATACATATCTTGAACGGGCTAACCGTGGAGTCAAATAAGATGAAAAAACTATACCTCGCTTTAGCATTAAGCTGTTTCTCAGTAAACGCTTTAGCTCTTACTGAGGGCGTAATCGTCCATGATGCCAAATCAGCAATAGATACGGCTTCGCAGTGGGTGAAGGAAGCGAAACAGTGGCAGAAAGAACTTACCGCGTATAAGGATGAACTGTTAACGAAAACCGGTATACGCGATGTTCAGGGGCTGGTACAGGATGCTCAGTCTGTTAGCAAGGAGCTGACAGACATTTATGAGCAGGGTAACTCTTTCATTGATGACTACATACAGAACCCGAACGGCGTACTGTCAGAGAAAGCTAAATCGCTTCTTACTGATTACAAGGTTACTGATACCTGCAAAGGTTTGGGTTATACCGGTGATCTGGTGCGTGGTTGTGAAGCTTCTTTCCTTTCTCAGCTTGCCGGGGTTGAGTACGGCAACAAGCTTGAAAGTAAGCTTCGTAAAGACAATGCTTCGATGAAAGACCTTATCGATCAGGTTAAAAACGCGAAGGACACCAAAGCCACACAGGACGCAACAAACGCCATTTCTCTGGAAAACCTGAAGTTTGAGAAGCTTAAATTTCAGTATGAAATGTATCGCGATAAGCAGCGTGATCTAGCACAATACAAAGAGAAAATGGCTCAGGCTACTTACCAGAAACAGCAGTTAGACGCCGTGAACGAGCCACTTTCGTATAAGGAACAATTTACGAAGCAGAGTTTTGAACTTAACTAAGGAGTCATGATGAGAAAGCTAAATTTAATTCTGGTTGCAACAGGGATGACGTTTTTATTAGCCGGATGTGAGGACGTTAAATCTGTAGATTGGTGGCAATCTCATCCTGACGAAGCGGGTAAAAAAGTGTCAGAGTGCAAGCAATCCGGCGATGACAGTGAAAATTGTCGTAATGCTAAAGATGGGTTGTTCCGTTATCAGCAGCTACACTCAAAATCACCGTCTTATAAGGACGCTTTTAAAAGTTCTACGAGTAAAGGTGAAAAATAAAAGGAGCCACTATGGCAACTTCTGATTTTTTCCAAACCGCTCGCGATGTGATACTTAATACTCTTGACCAGTCAACAACTGGTCAGTTAGATCGTATTTCTTCAATAGCATCCTCGCTAGGAAAGTTTGGAATATCAATATTTATCTTGTGGTATGCATATACTGTAGTTGTTGGAAAACAGAAATCAGCCGTTCAGGATTTTTTATGGAATCTATTTAGATTCTGGATGATTATGATTTTCGTTACTAATGCAGGAGGATGGTTAGATAGTTCGACGCAGGCTATAGATGGTTTGAAAGAGTCGTTCTCTGGTGGCGACCCGTGGTTATGGCTTGATCAGTTATGGACTAAAGTCCAACAAGTCGCAGCCTTCTTAATGTCAAAAGACCCTTCTACTTACGTTAAAACCGATGGTGCGATAGCTTCCATATTCACTTATGCCGGGGGTATTGTTGCTCTTTTGCTATGTACTATCGTTTATTTTTCAGCAGAAGTTACACTTAAAGTTCTAACAGTAACAGCGCCGTTATTTATTATATGTTTGTCTTTTGGTTTTTTAAGACAAATGTTTAATAGCTGGCTTCAGCTTATCTTTAGCTCTTTGCTTATATTCCTTTTCGGTGCGTTGGCATTAAAAGCTGGCACTACGTTCCTGAATGGTATTCTTTCAGTTTCTGTACAAGATGCCGAACCTCTCAACCTGATCGCAACTGGTGCTACAGCATTTGTCGCGGGTGCTTTTATGGCATGGATTATCTGGCAAGCAAAAACTTATGCGTCACAGCTTGCCGGAGTGGGTGTAGAGGGCGCTTTACAAGGTGCAGCGGCTATGGGGTTAGGAGCGGCAACGTTCGGGGCATCTCGCATGGGTGGTAAAATACTTGGTATGGGGAAAAATGCCGGGGCGGGTGCATGGAAAGGCTTACGACGCGAGAAAGAAGGCCTAGCTGAGTCTACAGGCGTTTCTGGAAAAGTAGGTAACCTAACCGGGCAGGGAATAAATATCGGCGCTAAGAAGCTGCGTAATGCGGCTATTGAGATGGCAAAAAAGAAATACGGTGGATGACAATTATCTAGATATAAACTCTCGTAAATAAGCTTTAAGTTTTCTTCATCACCTCCTTCGAGATCTTAATCATGAAAATTATTATCGCGGTCATCGTGACGCTTTGTCTTGTCGGTTGCCAAGCCGCACACCAACTACCACAAGTGTCAGGAAAAAGTGAGCCTGTTAATTCAGCAGAGGTAATGCGCAATGGAGTTTAAATTTCCGCAACTGAAATTTTTTAAAAAGAAAGAAGAGGTGACTGATTCATCATCTTCTTTCGAAGAAAAGAATCAAAATCTTCAAGAGAAAATGAACCGTATCTATAAGTACGGAGGAATGTCAGGGATGGCAATAGGGGTATTATCTTTGCTCGCACTTAATGCCGCTCTTCCGCTGAAAGAAACCTTAGTTGAAGCTTACTTAATTAATAGTGTTAATGGTGTTGCTGAAAGGTTGACTTCAGTTAAAAAAGAAAACCTTTCCGAAAATGAAGCTTTGGCTAAGTATTTTATCAATCAGTATGTAAAACGCAGAGAGGGTTATAACTACTTTAGTCTTCAGCATGATTATGATTATGTTCTGCTGTACAGTGCTGAAAATGTTGCTACTGATTACAATGCTCTAATCAATGGCAATAATTCGCCAAAAGTTATTTATAAGAAAGCAGAGCAAACGGCAACAGTACAGGATGATCCATCAATAATCTTAAGCTCATCATCACGCGCTGATGATAAAGATAAAGGTGCTTATATTCGCTTCCGTTTAACAATCCGAGACGTAGCAACTGGCACAGAGAAACAGCAATATTGGAATGTTAGGTTAACTTATCGCATCGAACCGCAGATAGAAATGGCATCGGGCGAAAGAAACAACAACCCTCTTAAGTTTGTAGTAACTAGCTATGCTCGTGATAAAGAAGATAAAGGGTAAAGCACATGAAATTAAGAAAGAATGCGTTATTTGTCGCTGTTCTGTTAGCCTCTAATATCTGTAGTGCGGCTGTCTTACCAACTGGAAGTAGATTTGACCCTAGAAATCAGGTTGTAAGTTACAACCCCCAAAATACGACCGTTATAAACAGTGCCGTTGGATATACAACTACGCTGGTATTTGATGACGATGAAACTGTTATCAGTGCCAGAACTGGTTTTCCGCAAGGTTGGTCAGTAAATAAAGAAGATAATCTTGTATATCTGGAGGTTCAGCCCGTTAAGCAGACAGTGCAAAATAATAAGTCCGATGAAGATGGTAATGAATCATCTGAAGTGGTTAACGTTGCGCTTGATCCGGAAAATGATTTAGAGCGTTGGAGAACTAACCTTTTTGTTCGTACAACAAAACGAAACTATAGCATGGAGCTTAACGCCCGAACGTTCAAAAACCCCGATAAAATTGCTTTTGTCATAAACTACCAGTACCCACAAGAACGGCGTAAAGAGCAGGCAGAGATCGAGAAAAAGCGCATCGAGGCATATAACAAACAGAAAGAAGAGTTAGCAATTAACCGAGAGTTGGAAAACGCCAAATCACCTCGTAACTGGCAATACTATAAACGTGTTGCTGAAGGAAGTCAGGATATTAGCCCCGATTATGCTTATGACGACGGTCGCTATACATGGCTTGGCTTTAGTCCAACAAAGAAAATACCTAGCGTGTTTGTTATGAGTGGCAATGAAGAGACTATTACCAATCCGGTTATTGTCACTCGCGGAGCAAATACATTGCTTGGTGTAACAGTCGATAAACGGTTTGTTTTACGCCTGGGTAAACAAGTAGTGGGTATTGAGAATAAGGGGTTCGGTAAAGTCCGGCTTCAGGCCGCTGACACAGTATCTCCTAAAGTTGAAAAAGAGGTGATCCAGTGAGCGAACAGGAAAACAAAGTTCCTACGGCTGTAGAAATTGAACGCGCATTACGTGAACGCCGTCAGCAAGAACTTGAACAGGCCAGTACAGACAGCGATAAGGGAGATGCAGCCGAACCGGATAAAAGGCTGGGAATCGATAAGCTCAAAAAATCAAGGAAGGGCTTAGTAGTAATAATTGTGGCCTTCCTCCTTCTGGCTATCGGTGTATGTTTTTATTATGTGCCATCAATTATTCGTGCAATGTCCAGCTCTGAAGAGAAGCCAGCAACTAAAACCGTTCCTACAGGAACGGTAAAGCGTCAGACTGGGTTAAGCGATGATATTGACCCGTTTAATCAGAGCCAGAGGGATGACAGTAAGGAAGCTGTAGAGCGCGACACTGGCAAGAATGAACAGGTAAAAGCTGAGGAAAAGCCACAAAACATGCAGCACAGTTACAGCCGCGCTCTTGATGTTGCCTATGGCGGTAGTAGCGGCTCAGGAAGCAGTAATTCAGTAAATCAGTCTCAGGCAGAAACTAATGACCAGGACGGTGATGCAGCCAGTACGGAAAAGACGGTAGAACCGATTAAAAATGGGGCGTCTGTATCATTGTCTGAGATTAAGCGCGTACCATATGATCCAAACCTGTTTATACCTGAAAATACAGCTATCAAATGTTCTCTCGACAGGCGCTTTATCTCTGATTTAGCAGGCAAGCTGGTATGTACAATCAATGAGGACGTATACAGCGCTAACCGCAATGTGAAGCTCATTGATAAAGGCACAGCAGCTTATCTTATGTATAAGTCTGGTACATTCCGTCATGGTCAGGGAGCCGTATTTATCATGGCGACAAAGCTCAGAACGAGGAAAGAGCCGTTTATTGATATCCCATTAATCGATACGCAAGCAGCCGGGGCGCTGGGCGAAGCTGGAGCCAGTGGTTGGATTGACACCCATTTTAGCGATCGCTTTTTGGGGGCTATGATGATTGGGATGATCCCGGATTTCGCACAAGCAGCGAGCGGCGCAGCAAAAAATAATAAAGATAATCAGACTGATTATACGGCCAACAGTAGACAGGCATTTGCTGATATTGCGAGAGAATCATTCTCTAATAGTGTAAACATCCCTCCAACGCTCTATAAAAATCAGGGCGAAATCATCACGCTTATCGTCGGTCAGGATTTGGATTTTTCAAAAATCTACAAACTGAAAATGAAATAAGAGGTAAATTAACGGTTATGACAGTAAATAATGAAAACCGTCATATCATTTATGACATAGTTAATGATTATTTTAGTCAATGGCTAAACAATTCTGATGGACTCACTGAAATAGCCGTTAATAGACCCGGTGAGTTATTTACAAAAATAAACGGGAAGTGGAAAAAAGAACAAACAAATATGAGTTATCAAGACTGTCTGTCTTTTGCTTCTGCTATAGCAGACTATCATGATAATGGTTCGATTACGCCGGAATACCCATTACGCTCTGCAACGCTGCCGGATGGTGAGCGCGTTCAGATCGTTATCCCTCCGGCGACTGAAAAAGATACTGTATCTATAACAATACGAAAACCATCAAGCGTTTTTCTAAGTCATGACCACTTTGTGCGGCAAGGGTTTTATTCAAAACTTAATGCCGGAACAGCTTTTGAAAGTAAACAGGATGATCTAAGTGATATTTACAAAAAAAATAGATTTGAAGAGTTTATCCCTGCTTGTTTGAAAAGTGGAAAAACTATGGTTTTTTGCGCTGGTACAGGTGCAGGTAAAACTACATTCGCAAATGCTTGTCTTGAGTTCATACCTCACCACCTGCGCTGCATATCAATCGAAGATACAGATGAAGCAAAATTTAAATTTCATGAAAACCATGTGAAACTTTTTTATCCCGCAGAAGGGGAAAACAAGGTTGTAACCTCTGCCACTCTTCTACGTTCTGGATTCCGTATGAATCCAGACAGGATTTTAACAACAGAAATTCGTGGCGCTGAGGCATGGGATTTTCTGAAAGGGGCAAGCTCAGGCCATGCCGGAAACATAACAACAGTGCACGAAATGAATCCTGTAGATGCTGTATTAGGTATTGTGCAGCGGTGTTATATGAATCCGGAGTGTCAAAACCTTCCTTATAATGTACTTTTGCGACGTGTGTTAAGTAATATAGATGTGATAATGAGTATTAAGTACTTGGATGAAGAAGATGCTCGTTTTGCCTCCGGTATCTACTATCGTTCGGTTGATTTCGAAAAGTATTTTAAAATGCTCAAGGAGTAAAGCTATGTCGTTGAAACTCCCTGATAAGGGGCAGTGGGCTTTTATAATACTGGTAATGTGTTTGATTGCATACTACACAGGTTCGGTCGCAATCTATTTTTTCAATCACAAGACAACACTGTATATATGGAAGCACTATGATTCTTTACTTTTATGGCGTGTAATAATTGATAGTAGCATCAAAAGTGAAGTTAGATTTACGGCTCTTCCTTCATTGCTTTCAGGAGCGCTCGCGTCGTTAGCTGCCCCAGCTTTCATAATCTGGAAACTCAATCAGAAAGATGCCCCGCTTTTTGGTGATGCTAAATTTGCCAGTGATTCAGATTTGAAAAAATCAAAGCTGTTAAAGTGGGAAAAAGAAAATGATACTGATATTCTCGTTGGTCGATATAAAGGAAAATACCTTTGGTATACTGCACCAGACTTTGTTTCTTTGGGAGCAGGAACGCGAGCGGGGAAAGGGGCTGCAATCGGAATCCCCAATATGCTCGTTAAGAAACACTCAATAATTGCACTAGATCCGAAACAAGAGCTTTGGAAAATCACTAGCAAGGTCAGAGAACAAATACTAGGTAACAAAGTTTATCTTCTTGACCCGTTCAACACCAAAACACATAAATGTAACCCTCTTTTCTATGTCGATTTGAAATCAGAGAGTGGAGCTAAAGACTTACTAAAACTGGTTGAGATTCTTTTTCCCTCTTTTGGTTTGACCGGAGCAGAGGCACATTTTAATAACCTTGCCGGGCAATACTGGACTGGACTGGCTAAACTTCTACATTTCTTTATAAACTTCGCCCCGGAATGGATTGAAGAGCTAAGAGTAAAACCCGTCTTTTCTATTGGTACAGTTGTTGATTTATACAGCAATATCGATCGTGAGCAGGTATTAAGTAATCGAGAAACATTTGAAGAACTGGCGCAAGGAAATGAAACTGCCCTTTTTCATTTAAAGGATGCGCTTACCAAAATAAGAGAGTATCACGAAACAGAGGATGAGCAGCGGTCAAGTATAGATGGCTCGTTCAGGAAGAAAATGAGCCTCTTCTACTTACCGACTGTACGCAAATGCACTGACGGTAACGACTTCGATTTACGTCAAATGAGGCGTGAAGATATTACTGTTTATGTAGGGGTAAACGCAGAAGATATGATCTTAGCGTATGATTTTCTGAATCTGTTTTTTAACCTGGTTGTAGAGGTGACGCTAAGAGAAAACCCTGACTTTGATCCTACACTGAAACACGACTGTTTATTGTTCCTTGATGAGTTCCCCTCTATCGGTTATATGCCGATAATCAAAAAAGGTTCCGGCTATATAGCTGGCTATAAACTAAAACTACTAACCATCTATCAGAATATAAGTCAGTTAAATGAAATATACGGAACGGAAGGGGCAAAAACACTTTTGAGTGCTCATCCATGCCGGGTTATCTATGCAGTAAGTGAAGAGGATGATGCAAAAAAAATCTCAGAGAAACTAGGTTACATAACCGCACGATCTAAGGGTTCCAGTAAGACAAGCGGCAAAGCCACATCCCGAAGCAACTCTGAAAATGAGGCTCAACGTGCATTAGTTTTACCGCAAGAACTAGGAACACTCGATTTCTCAGAGGAAATGATAATCCTCAAAGGGGAGCACCCTGTTAAAGCTGAAAAGGCGCTCTATTATCTTGATAATTACTTTATGGAACGATTAATGTTAGTTAGCCCAAAACTCACGGCGCTAACAGCGAGCATCAATAGAAGTAATAAGATTTTTGGCGTTAAAGGAATTAAATACCCGTCGAAAGAAAAGATGCTTTCGGTTGGAGAACTTGAATCTGAGGTTTTACTATGAAGAAATTAATTTTATTGAGCGCAATTGTGATGTCAGGATGTTCTTCACCGCCAGAACCTCCGCAAGTGAACTGGAGCGATAAACCAGAAACAATGAACTCACAGCTTCCTGATTGGCAGCCTACAAATCAGGTTGTTAAATCGGATAAAGTAACTTCAACTTGGATGAAGGTTATTACTAATTTCTCGCCTGAAAATCGCCTGTATGACGACTCTGTTTTCTATGCCGTCGCCCATTCACCCGTAATTATTGTTGAAACAACTAATGGCGGCGATTTTTTCATTGCAAAAAAATGGCTTCGAAATAATGGCGCATATGGCGTTATTCAGTATAGATATAAATCTAATGGCTTTGGTGTTCGTTCAACCAATATATATTTTGAAAGAGGGTGAAAATGAAAATCATGCTCATAGCTGCTATTGTCGGCTTATTAATTTCATGCCCTGCTTTAGCAAGAAAGCACAATCATACCGATGGACTAAATCAGGTAGGTGATCCCTGCCTTTTGATGACGTGCATGATTGGGAAATTACAGGGCGATACGCAGCCAGCTTGCCAGCCCGTTAACCAGCGTTTCTTCAACGTTCGTGTATTCACACCCTACTATAACCCTGAAGCCACGGCACGACTCAGACAAAGTATCCTGACCAGATGTGTAGGCTCTGTTGAGAACAGAGATAATCTTGAGGCCGTTATAGAAAGATATGGTCGCTCATTCCAGGAATAACAGAACCCCTTACATCGCAGATTTTAATCTGAGATGTAAGGGGTTGAACAACCGAAGGGCGTTAGAAAGGTATCAGCAAGCTATGAAAATATTCACCTTATTAACATTCACAATCGCCATATCGTCGCCCTCTTTACTGATTGCAGCGGAATTAAGCGGCAAAGTAACACGCGTTCTCGACGGCGACACCATCGAGGTACTACAGGATAAAACGCCTGTTAGAGTTCGCCTTGCTAACATCGATGCGCCGGAAAAGAAACAACCCTTTGGGAGCTGGTCCAGTAAACAGCTTAAAAGTCTGATAGCAGGGCAGCCTGTTACCGTTACATATATGCAAAAAGACCGCTACGGACGTGTTATCGGGCGCGTCTTCATGGCGAACGGTACGGAATCAAACCGCTTTATGGTGCAATCCGGCGCTGCATGGGTATATGACCACTTCAACACAGATACTTCCTTGCCTGGTCTGCAACGGGATGCTCAAGAGCAAAAGCGTGGTCTATGGGCTGACAGTCAACCAGCGCCGCCGTGGGAATGGCGTCACAATCATTAGTTTGCGAGGCAGAAATGAATAATTCTGAGAAAGAGCGTTTTAACAATCGGGTTTGTGTGGGGCAGGTACGTATCAGCGCAGACGTTTATATAAACTCCGGTATGTCTGAAAGCGCGGCAGAAGTGATGCATTCAAAAATGAATTTAATAAGTATGAAGTTCTAAAGCCTTTATTCAAAGGAGCCGAGGCTATCGGTGAGATTGATGGATTTCAGGTATTCTATAATTCCAGGGGTTTTTACTTTTACTGGAATGAAGAAACTGAATTCCTTCTTGAAAGCTGGCTCACCTATCCATCTTATCCGTATGGATGGTTATCCTGAAAATCTGACGCACTACGCTTGTCCACCCCTTCGTCCGAAAAAATAAATTTTTCCGTCCTCACGGTTTTCAAATTTGAATAGCAGGTTTTTTTATGAGAAATGGTTTTGTCAGCGATGAACAATATCAGCACTCATTGGCCGTTTTTAAAGAGCTTCTTGATGCCGATGTTTATGAAAGCGGTAATAAAAAAATTATCGAAAAGTTCGAATCGGCTTTAGATATTTGTTTGGCTTATGAACGTCAATGCTCTAGTCAGGATTTACATAAGTCTCTCATAAGTTCTTATTCAGTATTGCAGCCCAAGCGGGCTGCTTATCCGATTATATCCATATATTGAAAAGTAAAAGGTAAATATTATGAGACTCTTTATTGCTGAAAAACCATCTTTAGCTAAAGCCATTTTCGAAGGATTAGGTGGCAACCCTGCTACTGAAAAGAAAAATGGTTGTTATGAACATGGAACTGATGTTGTCACGTGGTGTTTTGGTCATATGCTTGAGCTTTATGATCCTCAAGACTATGACGTGAAATACGCCACCTGGCGTTTTGATGACCTGCCGATCAAAACGCCCTGGCCGCCCAAGTACAAAATCAGAGCCGATGCACAGCAGCAAACTAACATCATCTTTTCTCTCATCGAGAAAGCGACCAGTATCGTTCATGCCGGAGACCCGGACGATGAAGGCTGCCTGTTGGTTGATGAAATTTTGGATTACGCAAAAAATACAAAACCCGTTCAGCGCCTTCTCGTTGCAGATCTCAACCTCGCTCCCGTTCAGAAGGCTCTCGCCAATATGCAGCCTAACGAGAAATTCAGGGGCATGACAAATAGCGCTCTGGCACGCTCTCTATGCGATCAGGGATTCGGCTACAACCTTACGCGCGGCTGTACCCTTAAAGGGCAGGAGAAAGGCTTTCATGGCGTCCTGAATGTTGGTCGTGTGCAAAGCGCTGTTCTTGGGCTGGTTAACCAGAGAACTCTGGCTAACCAGAACCACACAGAAAGCTTTTATTATGATGTTCAAGCGGCATTGTCGATGAACGGGCATCTCTTAAAGGCCAAATATCAAGTCGCTGAAGGTGATGAAAAGGATGAAAAAAATCGTCTGATCTCTGAGGCTCAGGCGAAGGCGGTTGTTGAGCATGTCACGGGTAAAAAAGCTGTTATTTCTGAAACGGCCACCAAACCCGAACACACTAAACCGCCTATGCCGCTGAACCTTTCGACACTGCAACAAATCTGCGCAAGACGTTTCGGTTATAAGGCAAAAGAAACGCTCGATATCATGCAAGGTCTTTACGAAACTCATAAGCTTTTGACCTATCCGCGAACAGATAACCGCTATCTGTCTGACGAGCATTTCACTCAGGCTGGCGATATTGCCGACGCTATCGGCGCGACGTTACCAGAGCTGGCGACCGCGACCGCTGGCATGGATAAAACGCAAAAACATAAAGCTTTTAACGCAAGCAAAATTGAGGCTCACCACGCTATTATCCCGACCACTAAAAGCGGGAAAGGCGTTCAGCTTAATGAGAAAGAACGCAATGTATACAGCATTGTTGCTACTCACTTTATCGGTCTCTTCTATCCTGACGCCATACGCAACAAAACCAAGACGTACTTCAGTATTGAAGATCATGTGTTCACTGCAACTCAAAGTGTTCTTGTGCAGAAGGGTTGGGAAGTCCTGGGTAAAGATACCGAAGAAGACAATGCGCAGGATGAGGAAGTACAAACCGGCTTTGATTTATCCATGCTACAGGTCAATGATGATGGTGTGTGTGAGTCTGCAAGCATCGATAAGAAAGCAACGACTCCTCCTCGCTACTTCACGGATTCAACGTTACTTGCTGCAATGACCAGAGCAGCAAAATTTATTGATGACCCGGACTTAAGAAAGGCTCTGGAAGCCAAAGATGAAGGAAGCAGCGATCAGGGCAGCATCGGAACTGAAGCGACCCGCGCTGGCATCCTTGAAAAGCTTGCAGCTAATACAGGGTTAGTTTCTATCGAGAAAGAGAAAGGCTATACGGAACTGGTCTGGAAAACGACAAAACAAGGTCAGGAGTTTTGTGCCGCCTTACCTCCTGAAGTCATAAAACCGAATATTTCAGCGTTATGGGCTGAAAAGCAGGCGCAGATAAAATCGGGAGAAATGACTATCAATGATTTTATCAAGGAGAACGATGATTACATTCATACTCTGATCAGTGATCTCCAACAGAAAGGGCTTAACATCTCTTCTAACGCGACACCCTGCCCTGCGTGTGGTAATGGAGTGCTACGCAGGATTAAAGGCGCTAACGGCTTTTTCTGGGGCTGTTCCGGTTATCCAGGCTGTAAAACTTCCTTCCCTGATAAAGACGGGAAACCACTAACGGAGAAGCAACCAGCGGGAGGAGCAAGTGACCGCCTCGATGTACCATGTCCTTCCTGTAACAAGGAGATACTGGTTAGACCTAAAGGTTTTTTCTGTACCGGGTGTGATTTCAAACTCTGGTCAGAAATTGCTGGTAAAAAAATAACCAGCACTCAGGTTGAGACGCTGATCAAAAAAGGTAAAACGGGTTCGCTCAAAGGCTTTACTAGTACTAAAACTGGAAAAAAATTTGACGCTGCTTTAGTTTTACAGGATAAAAACACGGGAAAAATAGGTTTTGAATTCGCTAAAAAATAAGGGCATTGACTATGAGTGATAATGAAAATTTTGAATTAGTGCGTAAGCTTCTTTTAAACATCCGATCGGTTCGTGTTTTTGCGCGTGAAACTCACTTTGAACAGCTTCTTGAAATGCAGGAAAAGCTCAATGCTGTTATTGAAGAGCGCCGAGAAGAAGCTGAACAGGAAGCCAAAGAGCGCGAAGAGCGCGAAAGAAAACGTCAGGAACTTCTTCAGTTAATCCAGGGTGAAGGTTTCTCTGCTGAAGAACTACTAGGATTTAGCGAAGAGAAACCGAAAAAACGCAAAAACAAACTTCCAAAAGCCCCGCCAAAATATCAGTTTGAAGACAATGGTGTTGTTAAATACTGGTCTGGTCGCGGTCGTGCGCCTAAACCAATCGATGCAGCACTAAAATCTGGTCAGAAGCTTGAAGATTTTCTCATCAAGAAAGACCAGTCCGGCACCGAGCAAGCATAATAAATTCTTTAAAGCCCCGCACCTAAAGCCGGGGCTTTTTGTTTTATGATAAAGGAGGAGTAATGAGTCTTACTTTGCCAATTATGTACTTTAAAACAGGAAGCGATCTTAGCCAGATAACGCATTTTGAAGTGAACTACCCGGATGATTTTGTAAAACAAGCGTGGGAACGGCCAGAAATAAATCTCTTCATAGTTTGTGTAGCAACAAAGAAAGGCGCGGTTCGGGAGATCAAGGGAGGCATGGCCGTACTTACCAGCATACCCGCCAGTAATGGGCTTGAACTATCCAGGGCTCTTGATGACGTTCTTAGAAAATCTGATGAACTCCGCCCGCTCGCAGGTCAGAAGAATAACGTGTTCCTTCCGGCAAAGGTTGGTCTTGCGGGTGACCCCCCCACAGAACAAGAGTTGCTTAGTCTTTTTTATCAGCAGTGCCTGAAACACGGAACATGGGGTAATGCCTGATAAAAAGGTAACGCTACGTGAAATCTGAGGCGTTCATGCGGGTTGTCACCCTTAGATTTCAAGACAAGAGCCGGGGTTATCGGCTCTTTTTGTCGGTAGAGTGATTACGTTTGTAAATAACCAAGCCACATAGAGCAATTATGGCACTGTTGCAAAGTTAGCGATGAGGCAGCCTTTTGTCTTATTCAAAGGCCTTACATTTCAAAAACTCTGCTTACC